>CAYTHL010000024.1:0-18282 GCA_964437615.1 uncultured Lachnospiraceae bacterium
AAAATTCTTTACATTTTTGTAAAAATTTTTCAAAATTTCTTAAATTAACTCAAAAATTTATTTTATGCAATTTAATCTTAACATGTTTGTAACGCAATTGGCAGAAATGATGACACAAGCCGAAGCCTACTTAATTACCTAAGTTAATATCACAATTAAATTTTTAATTTTTTATATCAAAAAAGCAGGATTTTTCCCACTTCTATGACCATTAATTAAAAAGAACGCCTAACTTTTGCGTTCTTAGAATAAATCTGAGTGACTTCCCACCCTATTTAGAATAAGTATCAATATGTCTTTTTTGATTGTGTAAATTAATAGCCAATCAGGATTGATATGACATTCTCGACACCCTTTATACTTGCCAGATAAATTGTGGTCACAATACTTTTCATCTAATCGTTTGCCATCCATTAAAATATTAACCACTTTAAAAAGTTCGTCAATATCCTTTCCTTGTTCTTTTGCTAACTTAAGGTCTTTTTTAAATTGGCTTGTCACCCTAAAAGAGTATTTAGACATTCAGTTCTCTCCTTAATTCATCGACACTTTTATATGTTTTTGCCTTTTTGTCCTTTAACAATCTTTCACCCTCTTCAATAGCAGCAATGGTAACCGCATTTGGAGTTTCTACTTTAACATCAAAAGGTATGCCATTTTCCATAATTGCCTTACGCAAAAAGATATTGATTGCGGCAGACATATTCAGCCCCAACTTTTCGAAAAGCATTTCGGCATCTTTTTTTACATTTTCCTCTGTCCTAATGTTTATTGTGGTCATAAAACTCACCTCCTACATATATTATACGCAAATTATATCACATTATATACACATTGTCAACATTTTTGTCAATAATTTTCAGCAAATTTTTTATTTTGTTTGACATAGCATTACTTGTCTTTTAGGTATGGTATTATGTGTTGGGTTTATAATTTCGTTTTTGTTATCATTACTTTATATAATAAATTTAATAATTTTTTTAACAACTTTTTTCTCTTTTGTGGCTTATAAACATAACCCTTATTCTTTTGGTCAATCACTTTAGCTAATTCAACATCTACCGAATCTTTAAATAGTTGCGAAATATTATAAAACTCACTCTCCTTTTGTCTTTGCCAATAATCTATGGCGTACTGAGTACCTGCTTTTAGATAAACTTTTGCAGCTTTATAGTCTGGAACTTGGCGCTTCAATCTTAATTCGCGCATATCAACTGGAACAACCTTTTTACTGTTGATGTCATAAGTATATTCCAAACAATAATTATAATAGTAATCATCAAAAGCAAGTTGTGCAAGTTCATAGTAATGTGCGGCCTTTAAAAAATCGCAATCTTCGTAGTACCTATCTGCTAAATATCTATAAATATTGGAATCTACACTATTATCAGTTAACTCTATATATTTCTCAAAATATTTAATAGCATCGTAAGTATTTTGTGGCTCTTCTCTAAATTTATTAAACATACATGCATAACCTGCTGCAAGATTCGCTAAAGCATCATCTTTTAAGGCTTCTACTAACTTTAATACCAACATAACGGTGTAATCGAAATGTTCATAATCAGATTTGGTATCATTGTCTAAATCGGCAAGGGCTTTTTTAATTTTATCCAACAACAGCTTTCCGTTCAGTTCTTCCAAGTTTATACCTCATTGTTTTTATTTATAATCTAACACAATGTTTATAATAAGTCAATCATTAAACACGGGGTAGATATACAAGTTCGGAATACTATCCCCTGTTATCCCATTTTTGAAGTTCTTGGCAAGGTATGAAACCTTACTACCAGTGCTATCTATCTCATAAAAAACAACTGATTTAACCTCAGAAAGGTCAACATCGATAGGTGTTGAAATTTTAACAACTAGATTTCCATCTTCTTCGTCAAAAGAATAATTAATTTTATCCGCAAGCCACTGTGTAGAAATTACATTTGTATTTTCATTAAACATCGACACTTCACTAGACAAAAGACAGCAATATAATTCACTATCCTTTGTGCCAAACATATTTGAAAATGTTACAAAATCTCCTTGATTATCTTCGTTTCTATATAAAAGGCTTATCTGGTAGTTGAAGCTAATAGCCTCTCGGCAATCTTTGTCTAACGCAATAAAATAAGGTGATGGTAAAAATATTTGGCATTCGTCTTCTTCTGGCTCCATAAAGGCCTTATTTGAATCCCGAGCTTGAGAAATTTGCCAATCTATTTTATTAAATAATCTAAATGTATACAAATCTGCTCTCCCCATGATATCACAATACCTAACAGACTGCTGGGCATAGTAGGCATCATCCACTGTACTAGCAGAGTTGCTAATTGTAGTGTCAGTTGCATTGCCAGCTTTAAAATTATCTTTCATGTCCCACTCAAAAGCAATTCCGTCTTTTAATGGAAAGTGCAACAGTGGTACTATGACATCAGCGTGGTCGCTAGACGCTTTAGGTGTTATATTATTGGGGTCAGTTCTATCTATCTCGCTAGATGGAAACATCTGTTCGTTTGCCACATACTGACCATAAGCTCCCGTGTGAACTCTATGTTTATCAGCCCTGAACCTAGTCCACGCAAAATTTGGCAACTCTATCTTTTTGTTAGAATTTGCATCTAATTGTTTGTTAAATATTAAACTAACCAGAAAATTTTTCCAAATGTTTGAATTTAAATACCGTGGGGTTTTCACGGCATTCCCTTTTATTGTTGAAATGGCAAAAAAGTCAAATAATTGTCTACAATCTCTCCTAATCTTTGAGCGTTCGCTTACTTCGTAGAATCTAGGCTCACTAGGAATTGTTACAACTTGCGACAACTGATTGAAATTTTTAGAATAAGTTACTTTTTGGAAGATGGCTGCTGGATACATTTCATTTTCAACTACTGTCGCATAATATGGCTCATCGCTAATTTCAACTAAATCTCCGCTTTCTTTTTCTTTACCATTCTGTTGGACATATTCTTGTTGTTGTACAATTATATTCCCTTCTCTGACAAGTTTTCCAAATAGATTTAAAGAAAGCCTTTCGCTATCGACAATCTTATCTTGCTGACCATAAAATTGTTCATGATGTGCATACTTCTCGTACGAAGAACTTTTCATAAAGTTCATTATGTCTGGGCGGACTTGTAAAACCCTCATGCTGTCTTGTGTTCTGTACTTAATGTGAAACATTAAATTATTAAACTTTAGTTTACTTATTGACACACCGCTAAACAATTTACCAACAATACGCTTTAATGACATTGCCATATTGCTGTCTGTAGATGGCGGAACATAAGTTAAGCCCGTAATCTCCGTGCTGCCAAGCGTATAATAAATACTATCACCCATACTTGGCGAAATGTTGTAATCTGCTGTTAATATTGAATAAATGCTTTGCTCAAATATATGGCTTAGTGCGCTCTTTGTACCTTTATTTCCGCCGCTCGAGCCGTCATAGGTTATATCAAATTCAACAACTTCGCTAATCCCATATGTCGTTTGCAACACAGCGGTGTTGTTACTTATAAGCCCACTACTGTCTGTGGTTTTTACAACAAGCCATTCTTCAACTAAGTTTTGCGGAGAAAATAGGTTCGATACATAGCTATCGTATTGTGCAAAGTAATTATTTAAGTTTTGACTATTGTAAATAGTAATTTTTGCGCTTTCATCATTATTGTTGTTGCTAACATCCCCCAGCTGTCTAAACTTTAAAACAAATCTATCTGTACCATCTTCAGCAAATTCTAAATATGGAATAGCGTGCAGGTAGTAGCCTATTTGTAATAATACTTCCCATAAGTTTTTATTTTCAAGTATCGTTTCTTGAATTTTGGCAGTTTTCAATCTGCCTTCCCATAGTGGGTCGATGGTTATAAGATAATCTATATCGTCTATACCCATTTGTTCGTTATCTATTATTTGAGTGTCTATAGTAAGAAGTGCTTTTCTTAATAGGTCATAACAGGAATATTTTACGCCTTTCATAATTAGATAGCCGCTCTCTGTTTGGTTTGACATATCCCTTGCATAAAAGCTAGTGCTCACTTTTATTTGATTACCGTCAGTCAACTCAGTTAATACATCATAAAATTTGCCATTTGCAGTATAAAGATAATTCACACCATCAAAAACAGTTGTAGCGGTAAAACTTGTTTCATGGCGTGTTACTAAGCCGTCAGAATTTACTGGATTAGCAACAACTTCTATAGCATAATAATACCCTTTGCCCTCTTCAATTTCCGCCTCGCTCAAACCTTCAATAGTTAACTCCATGTATGATTTTTCATAATTGCCAATTTGGGCTATTACGGGAGCCGTTTTATAAATTTGTTCAAACTCGGTTGTATAATTTGGAATGATAACAATAGTTTGCTTGCCAATACCAGTGTCTACAACTTGTGATACCACAGTGCTGTCAATTAAGCGCAATGCAGCTGTATTCCCATCGCTATAATAATATTCATCATTTGTTTTTGTAATTGTTGTTGGCCCATTTTCTTGTTCAGCAATGATTGTTTTAGAGTCATTTATAATATCGTAACCGCCGTTAGAATTTTTTTGCGTTTTATAGCGATAGACTCGCGTTATAGTGTTTACTTCAAATAATAGTTTATCCCAACTTTCGCCTGTTGTTGTCCCATAGCAAAATAATCTTGGTATATCAAAGGAAATTGTATGTTCTTGGGAAACCTCAATATTTGCTTTTATCTGTTCTAGTTCTTGAGTACCTTGCCATAAATAAGCATAAGTATTTTTAAATATACCAACCCTAGAATATGTATAACTGGTTGTAGTGGTTCCTCCAGAGTCTTTATATTCTGTTGTTCTCAGTTTATTATTGTTGTCCCCTCCACCAATAGTCATTACAACTGCTTTATCAGAATCCGAAGAATAAGTTTTATAATTTGTTGTTACATCTTGCAGCTCATAAGTCATTGCTATATTGTCGATATGCATTCCCTGTGCCACAGCGCTTGGTTCAATTAAATATAACCTATGACAACAAAGTTCTGGCGCACCAACATATAATTCGACATCGTCATGTTCAACTATAAAATCCCAAGTTTTTGGAATATCGGTGTATTCTTTAGTAATGTATCTTTCTAGTCTAAATTTCGTTTTGGGTGGAAATGGATTGTTTAATGCGATTGGCATTTTTTCTAAGACTATTTCAGCTGTGTCTAATTCTTCATTTAATCTATCCTCTATAAAAATTGGAAAAGATAGGTGTTGTGTATACTCAGTAAACCTATGACCATTTTCCCATAAAAAAAGTCTATAATGATATTGCATTATAATTTACCTCTTGACAAAATTAAAAAATTTTTTTATACTCATTGAAAAATGAGGTGTAATATGAAAAAAATTTCTTTGTTTCAATGCCTATTAATTGCTCTAATATTAGCTACAAGTTTTTACTTTATAACTCAAATAGTTTGCTATGTGTCATCAATATCAGATTTTTCTTCTTTGGCGAGTAAATATGTTAACGATAGTACATCCAATTATTTTCATTATTCTTGCATATTATCAGAATCATCTTTAGCGTACAGTATTATCGTTTACCTTAGTGTTTTATGTTCATTGATTGTTTTAACTATAAACATTACATATAAAATTAGATTCACTTATCTAATAATACTTATATCTGCTTTTATTGCATTGTTAATGTTTTTTATTAACAGCCTGGTTTATATATTCGCTTCACAATTGATAGGTCAAACAATAATGGTAATAAAACCAATAGCCATATGTTTATTTATAGTAACAACCAGCGCAGTGTTTATTTACCTTATAATTAAAGAAATTAAAAGGTTGAAACTAGAAAAATCTCAACGTGCCCTGCCCGTCCAAGCTGAATAATTTGCCCGAGCCAAGTTATATGCTTGGCTATTATTATTTTCAAACATTGTGTGTTGGTATGTTCTTTCTCTTTCCGCCTGTCTAAACCCGAGCGAAATTGCCGAACTTGTTAAGCCTGCCACTGCTCCTGCGACTGCTCCACCAAAGCCAAACATACTGCCAGTTGCGGCACCTGAAAGTGCACTGCTTATAACGCTTCCTGCATCAGATATAACTTCAATTTCTCGATTGACAAGTTGTTGATAGTTGCTGTCGCCGTTTGCTCGCCCTATGTCGCTGATATAATAGTTTGCTGTTTGCGAAATAGCCTGTTTAGCAAGTTGCGTAGCCATATTAAACACCATCACCCCTGCCGGATTTGTTTTTGACCCGCCTGTAACCTTATCCGTTATTGTTTCTTTTAGATTTAAAGCTTTGTATAGTGCTGTATTTTTATAATCTTGGTTTTCACTATTACTACTAGTTCCTGCGTTTTTGGACTTATAACTACCACTCTTAACACCATCTACAACGACTATTTTAAGATTATGAAGTGCCATTATTTTATCCCCCTTGTTGTTAAAACTAAACTGTGGGTTTCATTGCCTGTGTCCGAAACTGAAACAATATGTTCCTTTAAAACAAAATTATGGGTGTATTGGCTATTCCCTCGTGTTATTCTAGTTGAAATAGCTTCGTTGTTATCTTCTTCATCTTCCAAATTGGTTTCTGCTGTAGCATTAAATATTTTGTCAACCAAATTATTAACAAAGTCATTGTCATAACCCTCAAACGAAATAGTAAAAGTGGTTGCCCTAGACAAGTTAATGTTACCGGTATTTTGTACTTTATCTAGTTTAGGCACTGCCTTTTGTGTCATACCCGTTTGAAAAGCAAAAGATGAAATCGGCAGCGTTACCCAATTACTATCATTTTCATCTTGCACCAAAAACTCCACAGTGTAGTCTGACCGACTATAAACATTTGGGTAAAGGATAAGCTCGACATTTAGGCTACATACTGCCATTTCGCCAAATTCGGTAGCTTCTTCAATTTCCTCCACACTCAATCCGCCAAATACTATTATAGCCTTGCGCTCTTCTGTACCTATTGTAACGGGTATTCTTACACCACTAGTTGCAATAGATAGGTCGTCTATTAAGTTTTCTAGCAGTTTAACCTTGTCTGTCTGAATCCAGTATTCTAGGCTTGCGGACGCCGTTACTGTATCTATTTCCTTAGAAAACACCCTTTCTATAGAGCCCAGCGATAATAAGCAAAATGCTCTTGTAAGGGCATAGAGTTCACTTGTATCTTGCTTGCTAGATAGCAAATCTTGTACAACTATCTCGGTGTTCATTGGTCTATGCCGAAAGGTATAGTATTCTACATTTAACACCTCTTGTATAGTCTTACCTTGCCAATCTTCCGGGGCTGACATATCCGTTATTTTGTAATTAACATCTTCATCATTCATTAATTGTTGCAGAATTGTTAATATTGTATCTGCTGTTATTTTGACTTTTGCCATTTATTTCTCCTTAAATTAAAGTATCCAACAGATTTTAACCACATCTGTTGGCGTTTGAAGTAATTATCGTTAAAATTCTTATTAGAAAAGCGGTCTTGACTTTGAAACTCGGGGTTATAGTTAAGATTATCAAAAACAATTTGCATCACGCGCAATTTATCTATTGGGTCACTAATTTCTTTCATTTGGTCGACACTTTGAAACGGTAAAAGTACCGGGGTGTCTTTTCTTATATTTTTAGTTATTGCTGGCATATTGTTAAACATATTTTCAATTAAGCCTTTCATGGCAGAAATTTGCTTAAATCGCTCGTTAAACTTGCCGCCAATTACTAATTCCCCATTAGTATAAGTACCGCCAAATACAGACCCAATATACTCAGCCACTTTCTTTTCGACCCACTCAAAACTATACACATTTTGTAATCTATCTTGTTTTGTAAACTGTGGAAAAAGACTTGTTAACTCTTTGTTCATAAACAAGTCTTTCATAGTGAATTTATCGTTATATTGCATTGGCTACCTATTAAACAATACTTTTGCATTCACAATAATAAAAACTAAGTTTTTTAGGGCAATATTTAGGATTTTCTCTCACTTCTGTAACTATCCACAGCCTATTAAATAATTTTATTATGTCGCCCTTGTCTACGCAACAAACAAAATTATTGGTTTGTTCATCCCAATATGCATCAGTTGTTTCCAAAGTTAAATATGTCAAATTTGTTAATAACCCCAATATATTTTGTTCACTTGTGTGGTCTATATTGTCTACGGGCTTAAACTGTATAGCCGCCCCAATATCTACATAGGTGTACTTTTCATAAGATATGGTTTCATTTTGCAAGTTAAGCTCACAATTGTCCGTATAGCGTTTATATAAAGTTCCCCAATCCCCCCTAAAGCCAAAGGGTATTCTGCGCTCTGGTTGATACATTATTATCCCTCCTAATACTTACTTAAATCTGGTATAAAACCATTAATAGTAAACCATCTAGTAAGTCCTAGAGTTTCTAGCGTTCTTACAGTTTCTTTTGCCATGTCGGACGTATCCCGCATCTGGTCTTCCGGTTTGATTGGCATTTGCTGTTCTTCCGCATTTTCCATGTTTACCCTAGAATATTTTGCAGCGTCACCACATTCCACAATCCATCTAGCTTGTTCTGCCAAAGCTTCTTCAATCTGCTTACGCATGTAATATCTATCTGGATATATTGTGGGCGGTGCCGTTGCTATTCTATAAAGCTGCACCTGATAGCAACTTTTACCAGCCCTATATTGGATATAGTCATAAACCTTTTTGCTTGCTTTTTCTATAAGTTCTTGTATTTTGTTGGGATTAGTGGATACATAAAAACGCGTAGCATCTATGCCGTATTTACGCAAGCCCTCATCGGTCAAATAATATCTATGCAGCAAAGGGTTATACACCATATACTGCGTATCACAAGGGTATTTATTGTCGCCATTTTCAAAGTCTTCTGGGTCATTGTAAAATGGTATTTCTGATTTTTTCATAGTTTCTCCTAAAAATTGTAATAAAAAATGCAAGCGCTATGCTTGCATTTAACTTTTATATAGTGCCGGTGGGCGTGGTTAATTTTACCCCACATCTCTTTGTACCTTCCTTCCTTACATGGCTAGGTGTGTAGAATTACCACTTACTCTTCTACCTCAGCACTATTACTTTTGATATAATCTACTTTTTGTGCAATTCGTTACCTTTATCATCTGTAATACTTATATCGCCAGATTTCCAAGTAAACTTATCAGCCCTCTTTTCATTGAATTTTACTTTTTTATTATTTCCCATTATTGAACATCTCCCTTTACAATGTAATAATCTTTTTCTTTTATTACGCTTGTAATTTTTATTTTGGAATTAGAATTTACTAAAAATTCTTGTTCTATTTTGTAGTTGCTGTATTGCCATAAGGGCATACCCTTACCTTTGCCCTTAGGAACACTTAAGTCCAATATAACTTGTGAATTTTTTGTTTTTTCTTTGGTTTTCTGAGCAAATATTTTGGCAGTATCTTTATCTAATGAACAACTTGAAAATGCCTTATCGCTAATTGTTTTTCCTATTAGGTCTTCTATATTTGACTCGCTTATATCATAATCTTTTAATGCGCTAATGTCAATATTTCTAAAGACATTAATTTTTCTCGGATTATCATATAACTCGATAGCATTATTTAAGCGGTCAACAATTTTATTAAATTGTTCCTCTATGGTGCTATCATACTTTTCTCCCCTCATCATTTTATTGATATATTCATAACTAGGGCCAGTATATCTATCTATTGACATTTTTAATCTTATAAAATCGTTTTCGCTATATTGCGATTCTAGATCATCAAGACTTTGTTTGAAAATCTTATCTCGTTTAACTAATTTAGCATCAAATTCTTCTTGATTATAAATATAATACCCATCATCATCTAATGCCAAACTGTTTTGTTCGAATAAGCCATTATTATCAATACCATCTGGTTCAATACCGAGCTCCTGTAGCCTTTTATGTTCTGCTGGCGTGCCGCCGCCAGATGTAAACTTGCCGTCATTATCTCTCGGATGCTTACTCTCTTCCCATTGTATACTCATATATTAACTCCCTAAAAGCCTTTGCTCTGCATCGGCTGTATCTTGTGAAAGCAAAGCCCTAGAAAACAGCCTTTCTGATAGCCTTGCTTGGTACTTTTCTTCGCTTTGCCTTGCCCACTCTGCCTTACTACTAAATCGGTCGCCACCAGGCAAATTTGATAAAACATCGGTACCTTTAATAAACTGAATTTCTATGCCATTTTGAGATAATCTTTGATCTTCATTTTGAGCAATCTGTCCATCTGCACCATTAGTGCGCATAATGGTAAACATTGTGTTGTAAGTTTTGGGTTTGCCGTCTTTTAGTACTTTGGTAACCGGGGCAACAACTTGCTGCCCTGTTCTGTAGTTGTCGTTACCCCAGTATTCATACATTTTGCCACTGGGGTGGTGACCATATCCACCAAGATATAATCGCATAAAAACTCCTTGAGAATTGCAAGATTCGAACTTGCAGATTTTCCTATAATCCTCATAAAAAACACCTCTCAAACGAAAGGTGTTTCGCTTTAATTTTTATTTGTTAGGCTGCACCAACAATCTTTGCATAAGCAAGTGCTGGATTAGTTATGCCGCCGCCAAATACGCCTTCAATTTGTGCATAGCAGCCTGTGAAGTCAATTGCATCTTTAAGGCGAAGTGTTTCAATGTCCCCACAAATAGCAAATGCATCGTGGTCATAGATTATATATTCACATTTAGCTGCGTTGCCCTCATTCTTTTTAGCACTGCCCGCACCAAAAGGTGTACCAGAGCCAATAAGATTTGAAGTATACACATTAATGCCATATAGACGACCAATCTTACCCTCTTTAAGCATTGCTTCGTTTGTTTCTGGAATAAAGGCGTTTGCTGCCTTTGATGCACTAGCCAAAAATATAGTTTCCATTTCAGGTGATATAATAATTACATCTGCTGTGCCGCCATTAACTCTAATTTGCTGTCTATCTGCAAGAATTGATGCAGTTAACTCATCAAGAGTTGTGTCGGCATTTGTGTTTACACTTCTAGTTGCCCCACCTACACCAACAGCATCTTCTGCTGCTGGCTCAGCAAGTAGGTAACTTGTGTAAAGCATCTGACACTCTTCTTTGAATGATTCAATAACTTCACTAACCTTGTCCACTGATTTACCACTAGCTCTAAGGTTCTCTATAATGTCGTAACACTCTTCAGACACACTTATTCTATCCAGCTTTTGGATAAGAGCTAAATTGTCTTGGGTGTTGGTGTGCTTAAACTTTAGACCATCCGCATCGGTAGTTTTTGTTTGAGTTGCCTCAACCTTTCCAAGTCTTCGAGCGTAGATTTGTCCGCCCCTCTCATTATATTTGTCAGTAAATGTTACACCAGCCTTAAATGTTTGGTCTTTGAATAAATTAGCAATTAAAAGTTTGCTAAATATTGTGTCTACCGTTTCAACAGAATTAAAACGGAAAGAACTTGGTAATGTTTCTGTATAAGGCATAATTTATTTCTCCTTGTAATATAAATTTTGAGTATTAAAAAAAACGATTACTCGTCCTAAAAATCCAACTCAGTTTTTAAGCTTTTGGGTCTATACCCATTGCCTTTAGGCGTTTTTCTTCTGCTGTTAAAACACCTTCGCTATCCCCAATAGGCATCCCAAAGGGTTTTGCATCGGGCTTACTCTTTTTTAGCCATTCTGGGTACTGTTTAACTAGGTCTTTTAGTTTGTCTAGGTCTTCTAATGATTTAATATCAGACATAAACAATTTCTTCGCAGCCTCTAACCTATCTTCTCTAACACCAGCTTTAACAAGTTGAAGTTCTACCTTTGTTTCCAATAGTTCGTTAGATGTATTTGTAGTGTCGGTTGCTATACTTTCTTCAGCAACTGGCTCTGATGTTTCCTCTGCATTAGTTTCTTCTGCATCGGTTGCACCTCCTTCCGCACTCTCACTAGGGTCTGTATCGGTTTGTTCGTTATCCTTAGACTCCGGCGTTTCTTCTGCATCTTCTTCACTTTCGGCTGATTCATTGCATTCTACATCACTAGATTTTTGCTCTTGGTCTTCCGATAGCTCTTCGCTGTTATCTGTTTCTGCAGCTTCTTCTATTGTTTCTCCTTGTTCTTCTTGTGTTTGTGGTGTATTACCTTCTTCGGTATTATTTTTATCTAACACTTCCTTAAGTCTATCTTCTTCGTTGTCATTAACATCCAATTCAGTAGACTCGTCTGGGAAATATTTCTTAAATACATCTCTGTATTTAGGATTAAAAAAATCTATACCAGAAAGTTTTGATAGTTCTTTCTTTAATTCCTTAAGCATGTTTATTCTCCATTTGTTAAGTTATTTAGCCTTTTAATGAGCGCTATACTCCAAATTAGCCTTTGTTATAAGTGCTATACTTAAATTAGCTTTTTGTTACGAGTTGCTATTCTCTAAATTAGCATTTTTAGGAGTGTTATTCTCCATATCATCTTCAGAGCTTCTGCCTTCTCCTTGTATGACTGGCTGGCCTTGCTCTGACATAATATCTAAAAGTTCGTCTTCAGCATCTTTGTCGCTATACTCGCTATTTAAGTCTTTTATAGCGTGCTTACGAGATTTAACGCCCGCAGCCACTTGATTAACTATAACTTCGGTTATATTCTCTACTGATGGGCTAATATAGTCGTCAAAGTGTATTTTTATTAGGCTAGTATAATCTAATATTTCTTTGCCCTCTATGTAGTCTAGCATTTGCAGGTATTTATTTAGCAGTTCTTTTAATGTTTTCTCCCAAGTGCTTAAACTTAACTCCCGTGTCCTTAGGCTTGTTTTTTCTCTGGCCTCTTGGCTTTCTGCCGAGCTATTTATACTTTCAAGACCTGTAAGTCCAAGTGTTGTAGGCGCAAGCCCGGCCTTGTTAATACCAATACTCATTAGATTTTGTATTGTCTTTGTGTAGGCTTCCCATTTAATATCTGCTTGTGTTACTTGCCATAGCGCCTTAGGATTGCCAGGGTTGGCGCTACCTTTTGTAGTTATTATTGTCTTATTAAATGGATTTAATTTTTGGCCCCTACCTTCCAAATCTTCTGGTATAAGGCTTTCATCGACATACTCTTTAATTCCACCTTTACGAATTGCATCTGCAAGGTCGCTTGCAGTTTCAGTAAGAGCATCTTCTATGGTGTCAAGACCTTGTATGTCTGGCACACCCCTCTCACCTTTATACAATTGGTTAGAGTTTGCATTTTTCTTAAATACAAGTGGAAAGTCTTTGAATGGCAAAACCTTATCTGACATATCTATCTGTTCTTCAAAATGCATTGCACACTCTTTCACAAGATTAGTATCTTTATGGTCTACGTACCCATCTCTATTGTGATATCTGTATGTGATACAAACATTGCCATCTTTGTTTTTATAAAAGATTTCTCTAATCTCATAATTCTTGTCATCTTCCGCCGCCTTTTTGATAACAAATGATTTAATATGCCCTTTGTAATAATGCACCTCAAACCATTGTGGCTCGATAACATCTATAAGGGGCTTATCACTTATGCTTGGGTCATAAGATAGCCTATACATAAAGTCGCCTAATCCACTTTCTAAATACACACCTTCTGCAAATCTTGCTGGCAAACAAGCATCTTCTATAAACTCATTAAGTTTTGCATCGACTTCTTTATTAGAACTCTTGCACTTAAAACCGTTAGATGCAACAAGATTAACCTTGCCCTGCACAATCATAGGGCAAAGCCCAAAGTACACAAATGCCTGTCCGTCTATGTTTTGAGCCATAAACTTATCTCTAACATTTGCAGCTATCCACCTATCTTGTAGTAGTTGTTTTACACCCTCTCTATAGAAATTTTTTATAACAACCGGGTCATTACTAAGTAGTGCCATATTTTGGGCAAGGTTAAACTGGTAAACAATTTCTGATCTTGTGTCATCCAACACTTCTTTATTAGACATGTTAAATTTATATTTTGACATTTTATTCCTCACTAATTTTGAATATCACTAAAAAACAACCCATCATCAAAGTGTTTAGGTTGCTTATTGGTCATTTTGATATAATTCTTTACTTCAGTTTCGGTGTGAAGCAATTTTAATGGCACATCCGAATTTTTTTCAGAGCTGTCTATACTTTCGTTTATTCGCCACCCATTTGGCTTGTATAGTTTTTCAAATATACTTTCTTCAACAACATTTTTAATTCCAGCCTTGATAATGTTTACTCTTGCCATCGTTATCTCCTTGTTATTTGTTTAGTTAAGTAATTCCAATTTTCAGTTAAGCCATAGGTTAAGCTATCGCCTATATCGTTATCCTGAATGCTAAGGTCTAGCTCTTTGCCATCTTCGTCGAGTAATATTCTTGTGTGTGCATTGTACGAGTCTATAGCATGTGAACTCCACAATAAACGCTCTTGGTCAAGTAATTGTTGCTTTAACTGACATCTGGTTACTAAATCTATTTGACCTTTTACAAACTTTACAGCCCCTCTAACTTGGATTGTAGAAAATCTATTCTTCTCTCTCCATGTATTGATTAGTATGCTTTCGGCAGAGTCGATGACAATCTTTTTGAATTTAGGCATGTACCTGACCCACCACCACTCAATTTTAGATTCACATTGTCTAATAATCTCATCATGGCTAAACGCCGGTATCTTCCAACACTCTAGAACTATAACCCTTTGATAACCTTTAGAAAATCCTATTAGTGTAGCTACGGTTGATGCTTTATCTGTGTTGCTTACATCTTTATTTGAGCCAATATCAATACTTAGAATTATTTCTTTTAAGTTATTAAGATTGATGTCATCAAAATCCCTAAGGTGTATTTTTTTGTCCATAAACTGGGCATAAGCAGCACCTTCTACAAAGCCTCTACAACCAAGTATCTTTGAGTAATAATAAAAAGAGCTCTTGGGATAAAGCTCTTTCAGTTTGTTTTTTTCTTCTTCGGTTAAGTGTGGTGCATCATCTTCCATATTAAAATGATAGTAATGCATATAAGGCTTGTCTTCTACCATATCCGCAAGTTCTATTGCTGGTACTGTATCTTTGAACATTACCTTTGCATGATTTATAAACTCTGTATAAAACTCTTGTGTTGGCAAGCCACCATTTGTTGTGCCTATCAACTTACATTTACGGGATAAAGCACGGCCAAAAGCCTCCCTTATGCAGTCGATATGCAAAACTGACAACTCTTCTAGCCACAACCCATCTGGGTTAGAGCCTAGAATTTTGCTCCATGCGTTTTTATTATCTGCACCAACAATGTACACCGTCTTATCTGAGTAAAAGCCATGAAATACAAATTGTATGCCACCCTCTTTAGCGGCTTTGTACTCATCTCGGCAAAAATCAAATAAATTGTAGAAGCTATCTTTATTGTGCAATATGTTACGTACACCAGTTCCCATATTTTCACAAATAATATAGAACTGCGTTTCCTCACTAGGAGCATTCAACAACCAATCTGCAAACTTGTGCCCGGCAACAAGCGTCTTGGAGCAACCAGTTGCTCCGGCTAATAATAAAATCTGTGCATCGTCAGCCATAAGCGCCTGCATCTTGGGTGTCCAGATAATATCGCTAACTTTCATTAAAGTCTATGCCCGCCTTGTCAAAGTCCGCCGCCATTTGCGCCTTTAGTTTATTAAGTTCCACCCATAGTTCACTCATTGTACTATCGTTCATTTTGTCAATCGTATTGCCTATAAGGCGTTTATATTTGCATTCTATCTTTCTTTGCCTATCTTTTAGTGAAGTTACCATTTTTTGCTCCCTCTAAATACTGTCGTAATAGCTCTTGGTTATCATTCTTTACTACAGCATTCACCTTCTCTACAAATATGCCATTAGCTTTGCCCAACAATTCCAGCGCTTTAACCTGGTCTTTCGCCGACACCTTCTTTTTAATAACCCTTGCCTCGCTTGAATAGTCACCAGTATTTTCTACAACAACTATTTCTTCCATTGTTTCTCCGCGAGCCAGTGCAGTTAAGCGTTCTTGTATTTCTTGCACACCCATAATCTTCTTTTTGTCTAGATTTTCTGTTAGCTCTTTTATATATAATTGAACCTTAACATTTGCTAACAATCTTGAAGATTGTTCACACGCTGTTTTTTTACTATAACCAGCCCTTATTGCAGCTTGTGTAGCATTAAAGTCTTTGAGATATTCTAAACAAAAACCTTTTTGTTTATCTTTTAATTCTATAGTTAAATTGTTATTCATAACACTACCCCACAGTAAATTGTATATTGTTAAACACTAGTAATTAAAAAGGATAGCTCAAGCGGAAAGCTTCCCTTTAATTATGTTGAGGGTCTATTTTACTTGACCCACAGTTGACTGTTGAGACAGTGTGGACGATTAGCACCTAGAATACGCCAGCAAATTGCTAACGACCAGTCGTCTTTTCCCTTCTCTATCCGCAATTATATCATATCACACTTTTAAAGTGATTGCAACTGCATATTTCTGCATATTCTTGCATAAACCTGCTTATCTTTTTGCCATTTTAACCACTTTTTGGAGTTTTTTGCCAAAAATAATGACCTTTTGGTGTGACTTTTGTCAAGAGTTAAGACCAAAAAAGTTTAATATTTTTTATTTTTTAACATGGTTTAATCAAATTTCGACTAAGGTATCAGGTTTCAGAATACAAAGCGGACGCACGCCACTGCTACCAATGTACGCATAGTTGCTGCCCAAAGTACCGCCCGAACCGACATCGCGAACAATGTACGAGTAAACTAAACTATCTCCTGTAAGCGTCCACCACCAATTATCCGCATTTGGTATAAGGTCTCTGTATTTGCGATATTCTTCACAACTTATAAGCGAGATATAATCTTTGCAAGTGCCATAATCACGCATTCCGTCATCTGTTGTTAAGTTTCTATTAAATTCAACAAGGTCAGACTTTTTGACACCCACTAAGTTTTCGTGAGCCGTGCAACAACCGCCTGTATTAAAGTTTTTTAACTCTTTTCTAAGGCTTGATTTTGCCCAATTATTTTTGTTGTCACTATCAAAAGCTCTTTCAAATAAAAGGGTTTTAGATAATACTTTAACACCTTTTTTGGTGTGTTCTAATACAACCCAATCTAAACCGCCATACTTAATAAAAGAGCCCACCTTTACTACCTTGCTTACAGGTGTAGTCTGTTTTTCTTCCTCAAAAAACTTTTTTGTCAGTTCTTCACCAATAAGACTATCTATAAGCTCCTTTGCTTCGGTTGTATCCATATTTTTTAATCTTTCAAATTTATTCATTGTTATCCCCCTTATCTGGATTTACACAACGCAAATTGCCTTTATAATCTTTTTCAAATAGTCTACCTTGCGAAGCTAAAATCCACATACAAATACCAAAGTCCTTTAACCGATTATTGTAAAGTTCTATTGCCTCATCCTGTGGCAATTTTGCTTTATTGTGATTTGCATATTCAAGCAATTTATACTTTCTTTGTGATTTTGTTTTTCTCATTTTACTCCTCCCTCTAACTGATCTAGAAATTCGTGTAAATAATATGTGGTTTCGTCAGGAATATCTCCCTTTGGAAATTTATTCCTAATCTTCTCACAAATTTCGTGAGTGTTGGTTTTGAGTTGCTGCTGTGCTTTATACCATTTTGTACTTAACTCTATGTTATAGTTTTCTTGCTCTCTAATCTTTCTGACTAGATAACTATTCCTATTGCTTAATTTATTGTCTCTCACTGTGACCTTTTCAATTTCCTCGTTTTTTTCTTTGAGTTGTTGGTTAAGGTCTTCAATTTCATCCCCAGCCTCTTCAAGAGTTCTGTCAAGATTTTCTTTCTCGCTTTCTAAAACCTCAACTTTGTTTACGAGTTCAAAATTTTCTTCTTTGAGTTCGGCAAGTTGCTGGTTTAATTCATATTCCCGTTCATCAAGATAACTATTGAATAAATCTATATATTTTTGCGGAACAAGTTTGCCTTCATATTCCATTTGCTTTATTTTTAAGTTTAATTTTTCTTCTTTACTCATTCTTCCCTCCTAATACTTCAACATAACACCAAGATTGTGGTGGTCTTTTTAATGGCTCAAAAGTCCAAATAGGGATTGGCACAAGTTTTTTACGGTATATATGAAGGTCATCACTTTTTACTCTATCGCTCCAATTCCCAAATTCTGCCAACTCTTTCGGTTTATATAAGTATCTTTTCAACCCATTGTGGTTTAACTGATAACATTATATCACTCATTCTTTTTCTCCTTTAAGTTATTCTCCTTTAAAAATTTCGAAATCGCCTACGGCGACCTTACGGTTAATATGGACTATATTTTTATAGGTTAAATTTGAATGTAC
>CAYTHL010000025.1:0-18020 GCA_964437615.1 uncultured Lachnospiraceae bacterium
GGCGAAACAATTACTACAAACCATACCATGCTAATACCTATAGGTACCACCTATACAGCCTCAGCCGATGCAGGTTATAGCACTTCCAAAACCCTAACATTCTCTGACTCTGACGGCAATACGCTAAACACAATAAAAATGACGTCTAAGTCTGCAACAAACACTACTAATTACTACGCTTATTCTTTTAGACTGTATGACGGCAGCTCTTATACAAACATTACCACTAGCGGTGGCACCATAACAGCAGACACTACCATAAATGTATACTTTACTAGTGGAACTAGATATTATTCCGCTGCTGTCGGGGCAAGATATTCTGATAGTTCGTCAGGCACAAATGACACCGCTACAGCTGGCATAACTGGTGGTACAGCATCTTTGTATACAAGCTACCAAACAACAGCTGAAACAACTGAAGGTACGTGGATAATAGGCGTATCTACCACATATGGTGGCAAAGCCTACTACACAGCCACCCCAGAAACTGGCTATGTATTTGTTGGTTGGTATAGTTCTACCACAAGTACCACTGCGCTAAGCACCAGTACAACTTACTCAGTTACAACAAATGGCAGTGTAACAAGGTACGCATTCTTTAGGTTAGCTACCTATACGGTAACCATAACAATAACTGGTTCGTCTTATGGCACAACAACGCTTAATGACACGGCAATTTCTACAAACTCTACACTAACAGTGGATTATGGTACCACCTATACAGCCTCAGCCGGTGCAGGTAATAGCACTTCTAGCAAAACCCTAACATTCTCTGATGACAATGTGCTAACCATGACGCCTATTGATGCAACCAACGATACTAATTACTATGCTTATTCTTTTAGACTATATAATGGCAGTTATACAACCATTACCACCAGTGGCGGCACCATAACAGCAGACACTACCATAGATGTATGTTTTACTAGTGGAATTAGAACATACCCTGTTTACGTCTATGCAAGATATTCTACAATTGGAGCAGGTAAAAACCCTGGTGGTACGAATGGCACTACTGGCGGTACAGCATCTGTATATACAAGTTACAATACCACCAAGGTAACAACATCAGGTACGGCGGCTAAATCAACAACTACCGAGTATAATGGCACAGCCTATTTTACAGCTACCCCAGCAACAGGATATGTGTTTTATGGTTGGTATAATAGTGACTATAGTACCTTTGCCGAAAGCACCAGTACAACTTACGAAGTTACAACAACTGGCAGCGTTAGATATTATGCATTCTTTAGGCCAGCAACCTATACGGTGACCATAACAATAACTGATTCGGATTATGGCACGGTAACGCTTGACGACGAAACAATTTCTACAAACCATACCATGCTAGTACCTATACGTGGTACCACCTATGCGGCCTCAGCCGGTGCAGGTAATAGCACATCTGCCAAAACCCTAACATTCTCTGACTCTATCGGCGATGTGCTAAACACAATAACCATGACGCCTAATTCTTCATCCGACGATTATTACTACTATGCTTATTCGTTTAGATTGTATGATGGTAGCTCCTATACAACCATTACCACCAGCGGCGGCACCATAACAGCAGACACTACCATAGATGTATGCTTTACTAGAGAAACTAGAACATCTACAACATCGCTGGGGTACGGCTTAACAGATGGCGGGCAGGATTTAGGCGCGCAAAGCGCCGCGGCAGCAACTATGCTTGCTGTAAGCGCAGAGCAAACGTCCAACCAAAACACCACCCAAACCCCAGTTGCCATTTTAGACAAACAAAAAGCAACAGCTTACATTCCTGCAAAAAATAACACAGAAACAAACTAAAACATATTTTAGTGCTGTCCATTTTTTTGGCAGCCTGAGGGTTGTTTGGCCTGCAAACAACATCCACCTAACGGTTTAATTGGACTTTTGGGCGTTGAAAGTTGTGTAAATAGATGCCAAGCGTAGGTCTAAATTGTAAAAAAGTTGTAAAAAGTTGATAAAATTATGCAAAATTGCTAGCCATGGGGCTTTTGTTTGTGTTATTATACTGGCAATATAACAAACAAAGGAAATATTTTTTATGGCACTTATAACTTTTGATAACGGCCTTAGGGCAGTTTGCACAGAAAAATTGGATAGCAAGGTTGCATCGGTTGTTGTAAGCATCACTGGTGGCTGTCAGTCGGAAAAATCTAACCAAAGCGGCATTAGCGAGTATGTTGCAAGGCTACTTATGTTTGGCACAAAAAATTATCCTAGTAGAGAGGCTTTAAGCAATTATGCCAAATTAAATGGCATTGTTTTAACGCCGCATGTTTCTAGAGAAAGCCTTACATTAAGCGCGCTATGCCCAAACGACAGCATTGAGCAAGCGGTAGAACTTTTGGCTGAGATTATTTTTAATTACACTTTTGACGAAATTTCTGCAAAGACAGTAAAAAAACAGCTTTTGCTAGACATTGAAAAGTTGTCAGAAAATCATGCGTACACTCTAGAAAATAGTGTAAACAAGGCGCTATTTTATAGAACAGGGCTTGCAAACCCTAAATTTGGCACGGCATTAACTATTGAGCGTTTTGACGAAAATGTAGCAAGAGAATATATGCAAAAACTAGTTACGCCTAAAAACACAATAATATCGGTTGTTGGCAATATAGAGGCGGAAGAAATGGAAGAATATGTTGCCGAATATTTTGAGCAAAGGTTGCCCGATGATGTTGACTACAAAAAAATCAAGTTTGTTTCGGAAGTAGAAAACTATTCTGGCGGTTTAAGAACCCGCAATAAAAGGCTTAATCAAAGCCGCATTAGTTTTGCTTTTCCTACCGTTGGTTATAAAAATTCTAAAAAACACATGCCTAATATATTAGAGCCAATTTTGCTTAAAAAGTTAAATACGGCTTTAAATTTGTCAGACTACTTTTTTACTACAGAAATAAAGTCTAAGGCCTATGCAAACAACGGCAAAATTACCTTTGATGTTGTGGTGGATTACGACTACGCCAAAACTCATATGTTAAATTTTGTTAGGGCATTAAAGTATATTTTATCCGAAGACGGCGTTACCGAAGAAGAATTTGAGTTGGAAAAGAATATTTATTTAACAAATTTTATGCGCAAGCACGAAGATTGTTTGGAGCAAGCGCTATCTAACACAAAAGAAATTTCAATTTTAAAACGAGATTTTAATATAGACAGCGAAAGACTTAAAATTGAGATGCTAACCTACAAAGATGCCAACAGATTTTTGGAAGACACTTTTAATTTAAACAAAATGTTTGTAAGTTATTTGGGCTATAATATAGATATTACTTTTGAAGATTTATTAAAAGCTTAGTTTAATGTAATATAAAATTATAAATTTTTGGGGGTTTATCTTGGCGGCGGAATATAAAAGCAGGAGCGCAAAAATGGCAACTGGATATGTGCTAATTGGCATATCTATTTTGCTGTTTGCGCTATCAATTGTGCCAAATTTTGCTATTACAAACTTTTTTTGCGGACTTTTTGGGCTTGCGTGGTATGCTATGCTTTTAATTGCGCTTTTGTTTGGGCTTGCATGCATTATGCAACTAAGATACTCGTACAATAAAAAGTTTACGGCTTATCTTATTTTATTTGCCAGTTTTTTAGTAATGTTTTTACATGCTATATTTTCGTCTAGTATGCTTGCAGAAAATGTAGGGTTTGCCGATTACGGGGGCTATCTTTCTGGCTGCTACAACATGACTAATGGAATTACAGTTGGCGGCGCAGTTTGCGGCTTGCTTGTATACTTTTTGCGTGCAATTTTTGGTATTGTAGGTGTGTATTGCGTGCTTGTAATTGGCGTAGCCGTCTTTTTTGGGTTGGTGCTAGATGCTGCAATTTATGGTGCGGCAAAAACCAAACATATATCGGCGGCAGAACTTGCCAAAAAGGCTAATACCAACAACAATGCAGACCAGCAAGACAATTATTATGGTAAGCAGTACATTCAGCAACTGGCGCAGCAAAGCAAGGAACACCAGCTTCAAGAATTTGAAGAATATCAAGAGCAAACAGAAATGCATGATAGCCAAGATAACGAGGCAATTGATAATGACCATTCGTTTTCTGCTACTACAGAGCGAGATAACGCAAGAAATAGGCTTTTTGGCCTAGACGATACTCAAAACAAAGAACAGTCTGAATCCACCGGGGTTAGAAGCGCCCGCGACATATTGTTTGGCAACCGTCAAGTACCTGATGTTGTTATGCCTAACGACGAAGAACGCGAAAGGTGGATGAATAATTACAAAAAAGAAGAAGACCAGCCTAATGACGACTATTCTAGTTTGTTCGGCGGCGGATTGTCTAGCGGCAGCAGACTTGGCGTCGATGCGGACGAGAGTCGACTGGGCGATGATTCGCTATTTGGCGAAACTACCGACAATGAGAGGCAATCTAACTTTGGTGGCCGCAGGGGCTTTGAAAGTTCGTCCCGTGGCAGACTTGAGCAAAACAATATAGAAAGCATAAGTATAGATGACAACACAAATGATATAACTAGCGGCAGAATTACCGATAGTGAAATTGAGGGAAGACAAGCAATAGACCAAAACGGCGGCTCAGATAGATTAAATCGTGGGGCAACAAGAGATTTTGGCGAGGCTACAAACAACAGCCCAAAGCTGGGCGAAGACTTGGTGGATAAGGCAAAATCTGCTACGCCTATTTTTGGCATCAATGCGGGCGGCGGATTTGGTCAGCAAGCTGGGCAGCAAACAGCTCCAAAACTAAGAAAAGATAAGCAAATGGGGCTAAAAGCCGTGCGATACAACGGAATTCCACTTTCGGTATTTAAAGTTTACACCGAGAAAAACGCAGACTACACCAAGGAATACGAGCGCAACACGGCGGCACTAGAAAAAGTTATGGCCGACTTTAAAATTGGTGCCAAAGTTGTAAACATAGTAAGGGGGCCTAAGGTTACAAGGTACGAACTTTCTTTGCCAGACGGCGTGCCAGTAAGCCGCGTTTTAAGCATAGAGTCTAACATTGCCATGGAAACCGAGGCAAGAAGTAAAATCCGCATAGAGGCGCCTATTCCGGGCAAGCGCGCATTTGGTATAGAACTAGAAAACGAAGTGTCTAGCACGGTTGGTATGCGAGAACTTTTGGAAAGCCCCGAGTATATAAACAGCAAGGACCCATTGCCAATTGCCATTGGCAAGGACATAAATGGCAAAGTTATAATTAAAAGCTTGCCTAAAATGGTGCATTTGCTGGTGGCTGGCTCTACTGGCTCTGGTAAAAGTATATTTATACATACCTTAATGATGAGTATTTTGTACAAGTATTCTCCAGAAGATGTTAGGTTTATAATGGTTGACCCAAAACAGGTTGAGTTTAGCATGTACAGCAATTTGCCTCATCTTATTATGCCTAATGTTGTGTGCGAACACGATAAAGCGTTAAGTGCGTTAAAGTGGTGCGTTGGCGAAATGACAAGGCGACTTGCCGTGCTTAAAGAGAGCGAGTGTCAAAATATAGACCAATACAATCATCGTCAAGAGGTTGTAACTGGCAGAACGCCCAAAATGCCATACTTGGTTATAGTTGTAGATGAACTTGCCGAACTTATGGGTAGCACCATGAAAAAGGACTTTGAGGCGGCTATTCAACGCATAACGCAGCTTGGTCGTGCGGCGGGCATACATATGGTTGTGGCAACTCAAAGACCTAGTGTAGATGTTATTACCGGAACTATCAAAAACAACATGCCAACTCGTATTGCTTTTGCGCTGGCTAGTTTTGCAGACAGCAAGACGGTGCTTGACGAAGGCGGCGCCGAGGCCTTGCTTGGCAAGGGTGACATGCTATTTGCGCCACAAGACATGAATATTAAAGTTAGGCTTCAGGCGGCTTTTTGCGATAATGACGAAATAAAAAACGCCATTAAGTATGTAAAAGAAAATAACGAGGCCACTTACGATGACGAAATCTACAAGGCAATCTATGCCGAAAAACCTGCCGAAACTGGCTCTGATGAAGGCTCTGGCGGTGGCGATTCTGGCGGCATGGACGACTTTATGAAGCTTGCCGTTAAGTATGCCATGAGCACTGGCAAAGTTAGTGTAAGCATGCTTCAACGCAAGTTTAGAATTGGCTTTAACCGGGCAGCAAGAATTGTTGACCAAATGTGCGAATATGGCTTGGTTGGCCCTAGTGTTGGCGCAAAGCCAAGAGACTTTTCTATTACAAGCGAACAATATAAAGAACTATTTGGCGAAGACATAGATGACGCCGGAGATATGTAGTATTTAGGAGATTTTATGGCAACAAAAGAACAAAATATGTTAGTTGGTGTTATTTCGCTTGGTTGCGACAAAAATCGTGTGGATACCGAACTAATGCTGACATATTTAAAGCAAGCTGGGTATGGGTTTACATCTGACCCAAGCAAGGCAGATATAATAATAATAAACACTTGTGGCTTTATTTCTAGCGCTCGCAAGGAAAGCATGGACACAATTATAGAAATGATAGAGTATAAAAAAGCTGGCACTTGCAAAAGGCTAGTTGTTACAGGGTGCATGCCGCAAAAATGGCTTGGCGAGATGCGTAAGGACTTGCCCGAAGTTGACATATTTTTGGGTATTGACCAATATCCAAACATTGCGCAGCATATAGAAAACAGCTTTGCAGAAAAAAAGACCAAGATTATTAAAACTGGCACAACCGAAACAATCCCGTATGTAAAAGGCCGCATGGTAACCACGCCTTTGCATTACGCTTATTTAAAAGTTGCAGACGGCTGCGACAACTACTGCACGTTTTGCACCATTCCGTATATTAGGGGTAAATATCGCTCTAGGGACATGGATATTTTGGTAAGCGAGGCTGCCGATTTGGTTAAAAATGGAGCCACCGAGATTATATTAATTGCCCAAGATATTTCTAGGTATGGCATAGACCTTTATGGCGAGGTTAAACTTGTAGAATTGATTAAGCGTCTTAGCAAAATTAAAAATCTTAGGTGGATACGGCTACTGTATTGCTATCCAGAAAATATTTCGCAGCAGCTTATTGACGAAATGCAAAATAATCCTAAACTTTGCAATTATATAGATATCCCGCTGCAGCATGTGTCAGATAGTGTTCTTAAACGCATGAATCGTCACACCACCAAGGCTGACATAGAAAAGCTAATTCAAACGCTAAGTCATCAAGAAAAATACATAGCAATTAGAACTACGCTTATGGTGGGGTTTCCGGGAGAAACAGAAGAAGACTTTAACGAACTTGCCGAGTTTGTCAAAAAATATAAGCTTACTCATGTGGGATTTTTTACGTACAGCAGGGAAGACGGCACTCCGGCTGCCAAAATGCCAGACCAAATTCCAGAAAAGATTAAGCAAAAGCGTCTAGTTAGTCTTGTAAAGTTGCAAAAAGAAAATGTAGAGCACAATAACAAGGCATTTATAGGCAAGGTTTTAAGCGTCATTTACGAGGGAATAGACTACGACAAAGGTATGTTCTTTGGCCGCAGCCAATATCAAGCCCCAGAGATAGACAACATTATATACTTTAAGTCTAGCCGTGTAATAGATGTAGGAAATGTCTACAAGGTGCTTATTAAAAAGAGCAGGGGCTACGACCTAATTGGCGAACAAGTAGAAGAGGAGGATAAATAGATGAAAGTTCAACTTAACGTACCCAATATTTTAACAATGATAAGGATTTTCTGCACGCCCATTATAATAATTTTGTTTTTGGTGCCAATAGGCGGCGGCATTGGTTATTTTTGTGCGCTTGGCGTGTATGCGGTTGCTTGTTTTACCGACTTTTTGGACGGTTATATTGCGCGCAAATATAATCTTATTACTGATTTTGGCAAGTTTATGGACCAAATTGCAGATAAATTTATTACAACAACGGCTATAATTTTGGTGATGCTTGCTGCCAATGTTACCTACAACTGGGTTAGTGTGCTTATTGTGCTTGTGGTTGTTCTGCGCGACATATTGGTTTCTGGTATACGAATGGTGGCTGCAAACAAAAATATAGTAATTGCGGCAGATATTTTTGGCAAAGTTAAATCTTTCTTTTTGGACATTGCAAGTATGATGCTTATGCTATATGTTGGCTTGCTTGCCTGCATCGGTTCTAGCGAGGGTCTAGAATATTTTAGGATATTTGGGCTATCTGTTATGATAGTTGGGGCAGCGCTTTGCCTAATTAGCTGCGTAAACTATATTGTAAATACAATAAAAGCTTTAAATTGTGCGCAAAAAGAGCAATAATCGTTTGCAAAATCAAAATTTCTGGCGTATAATAAATTAGAACAAAACAACTATAAAGGAAGTTTATTTTATGGCAACAACAGATAAAGAGAAAAATTTGGAGCAAGCCATTGCTCAAATAGAAAAGCAATTTGGCAAGGGTAGCATAATGAAGCTGGGCGATGTTACAACCACAAAGGTTGACGTTATTCCAACGGGCTGCTTGCCACTTGATATTGCACTTGGAATTGGTGGTATTCCGCGTGGCAGGATAATAGAAATCTATGGGCCAGAATCATCTGGCAAAACAACCGTTAGCTTGCACATTATTGCTGAGGCGCAAAAAATGGGAGGAACGGCAGCTTTTATAGACGCCGAGCATGCCCTAGACCCAGTTTATGCAGCTAGGCTTGGCGTTGATGTAAAAAATTTGTACGTATCTCAGCCAGACACAGGTGAGCAAGGCTTGGAAATTACAGAAAGTCTTGTAAGAAGCGGCTCGGTGGATATTATTGTTATCGACTCGGTTGCGGCGCTTACACCAAAGGCAGAAATTGACGGTGAAATGGGCGATAGTCATGTGGGCTTGCAAGCAAGGTTGATGAGTCAAGCACTAAGAAAACTTGCCGGCATTACCAACAAAACCAAAACTTGCGTGGTGTTTATCAACCAGTTAAGAGAAAAGGTTGGTGTTATGTTTGGCAACCCAGAAACTACTCCGGGCGGAAAGGCTTTAAAATTCTATTCTAGCATTAGGTTAGATGTTCGCAAGGGCGAAGTTATAAAGGACGGCACCGAAAGCATTGGGGCAAGAACAAAAGTTAAAGTTGTCAAAAATAAAATGGCACCTCCGTTTAAAGTTGCCGAGTTTGATATTGTGTTTGGTCAAGGCATATCTAAGTCTGGATGTCTGCTAGATTTGGCGATAGAAAAGGATATTATTCAAAAGAGCGGCGCTTGGTTTAGCTATAACGGCGAAAAGATTGGTCAAGGCAAAGAAAACACCAAAGCTTATCTAGAAAATAATCCAGAATTTTACGAAATGGTAGAAAAACAAGTTAAAGAGGCCATTTTACAAGGCAAATAATATATAAAAAGGACTTAATTTATGGTTTGCTAAGCCTATTAATGCTGCTTACTTTTGGTTAAGTCTTTTTTTGTGAGTAAAATTTGTTTTATCTTTTAGGTAATAAAGGAAAATTAATCAAGGAATGATAACGGTTGCCGCTATAAAGATTGATTTTTTAAATTTTTATTGACAAAATTGTATAGGTGTAGTATCTTATAATCAGAAAAATGGAGAGCAATAATGGAAAGAATTAAGGAAGATATAAATTACATAAGGGGTTTAAACTACGCACACGTTGTAAAAACGGTAATTGATTGCGTGGATTGTAATTTTTTTGGCAGATTTGGCATGCCAAAATCTGATTCGGAAAAGGTTTTTATTGAGCATGTGGCAGATGTTGCTGCTAGTATTTTAGGCAATTTAAACAATAGTGTGTCTGCAAACTTAAATGAATTTTTTACAGATACCGTTTGGCAATGTCTTGGCCAAGATAAAGGCAAAAATGTACTGCCTAAAAGCATTGTTGTTTCTATGAGCGACAGCGTTTATAACATAAATGTGTATAATTTAGATGAAAATGGTAGAAGTAAAAGTTCGTTTAGCGTAGCCGAATATCCAAAGTATGATATGGCAAAACATATGATTAACGAACATAGTATTGTAAATATGCACGCTATGAATTCCGCTGAAAAATTAATAACCATGAACTCGGCTGTAAATGAAATGTTGCAAGCGCAAAAGCAGCCTGGAGCATAAATGCTAGCCTTTTGCAAAAAATTAAAATAATATTTTTTTGTGCATAAAAGTTGCTTGACATTGCAAAAATCTATGTGTTACTATAAAAATGTACTTACTGAAATTTAATTAAAATTGTTTTATATATATTTAATTAATCGTATGTATTAGTAAAGAAAGGGGTATAAAAATATGCTTTATTTTGTTGTAGCCCTTATTTGCCTAATTGTGGGTGCAGGTATTGCCACCCTTATTACCTTGCTTGTTCAAAAAAATAAACTTGGCAGTGCAACTGCCAAGGCCAGCAAAATTTTAGAAGACGCTAAGTTGCAAGCTAAAAATATAGAAAAAGAAGCGGTAATAGAGGCAAAGGAGCAGGCTTTAAAACTAAAAACAGAAACTGACGAAGAAATTAAGGAGCGTCGTAGCGAAGTTCAACGTCAGGAAAATAGGCTTATTCAAAAGGAAGAAGCCTTAGAGCGCAAAGAAGACGCCATAGACAAAAAATCTCAGGCGTTAGACGACAGCAGAGTTGCACTAGAAAATAAAATTAAGGCTTTAGGAGAGCAAGAAAAACAGCTAGACAGTGAACGCGCTAAAATTGGCAAAGAGCTAGAGCGTGTGGCGGGGCTTTCTAAGGAAGACGCTAAAAAGCAGCTGGTAGATAGCATTGTTGACGAAGCCAGAAAGGATGCAGGCAACATTGTTCGCGATATAGAAAATGCGGCAAGAGATGAGGGCGAAAAGAAGGCTCGCAACATTATTACGCTTGCTATTCAGAAGTGTGCAACCGACCAAACTAGCGAAGTTACAGTTACGGCAGTCACTTTGCCTAATGATGAAATGAAGGGCAGAATTATTGGCAGAGAGGGCAGAAATATTAGGGCGATAGAAAACGCAACTGGGGTAGATTTAATTGTAGACGATACACCAGAAGCAGTTATTTTGTCTAGTTTTGACCCAATTAGGCGAGAAGTTGCAAGGCTTACGCTAGAAAAGCTGATTACTGACGGCAGAATTCATCCAGCCAGGGTAGAAGATATAGTAGAAAAAGTTAAAAAAGATATAGAAAAGACGATAAAAGAGGCGGGCGAAAATGCGGCGTTTGAGGCCGGCATTTACAATTTACACCCAGAGCTTATTAAAATTTTGGGTAGGCTTAAATATCGCACAAGTTATGGTCAAAATGTGCTAAAACACAGCCTAGAAACCAGTTATATTGCTGGGTTACTTGCTGGCGAAGTTGGTGCTGATGTGGCAATAGCTAAGCGCGGTGGGCTGCTGCACGACATTGGCAAGGCACTGGACTTTGAAATGGAAGGTAACCACGTAGACATTGGTGTGGATATTGCCAAAAAGTACAAGGAAAGCCCCGAAGTTATTCACTGCATAGAGGCGCATCACGGCGGAGTTGAGTACAAGAGTTTGGAGGCTATCCTTGTTCAGGTTGCAGACGCAATTTCTAGCAGCCGTCCGGGCGCAAGGCGAGAAAGTCTAGATGCTTACGTTAAACGTCTAGAAAAACTAGAAGCCATTGCTAATGGGTTTAAGGGTGTTGCAAGCAGCTATGCAATTCAAGCGGGCAGAGAAATTAGAATTGCCGTCAAGCCCGAAGAAGTTTCTGATAGTGGCATGATTGTGCTTGCAAAAGAAATAGCGCGCAAAATTGAGAGCGAACTGGAATATCCTGGCACAATTAAGGTAAACGTTATACGAGAAACTCGTGCAACCGACACGGCACAATAAAAAATACAAAATACCCAATTTGCTCAAACTACAAAAAAGTTTGGGCTTTTTTGTTTTTGCATATTGACAATCGGCAAATTTAAACTTATAATTTGCGTAAGGAAATATGGTATGGATAAAATTAAGTCAGTAAGTCTTGATAAACTGTATGTGATTTACAATAGCAATAAAGTAAAATTATTTTTAACTGAGAAATTTGTTGAAGACGATAGTAGTTTTACGATTATCGAGGCACACAAAAATTCTAGTGGCAAATATTATGCAAGTTATGGAGATGAAATAGATAGCTTTGTATGCTTTAAATTGTCGGAAATTTTGTCGTCTTGCCCGTATGATACACAAGAGGCAGAGCTTTTACAAAACATGTCTATTGGTGGGTGCTTGCTTGCTGATTGGGCAAATATTGTTCAAGAGGACAGCACCTTTAATTTGTTTTTGCAACATTACAACGATATTCATCATGGCGAAAATATAGATGAAACCAGAAAAAAATTGACTAGTTACAAACTAAGAGATGTATTTGTTTTGCCACTGATGAAATCTTACAGCAAGCTTGTTAGCAAGGTCTCACGCAAAGCAGAATTGGACGACGAACAGCATAGTCTTTTTTAGTTTTTTATTTTAGTTTATAAATAAATTTGTTTTATAAAGTCCTTTTAGCGCGCTGAGAGGATTTTTTATTTAAAATGCTAGTTGTTTGTGCAATTTTTTTTGATAGTTGCAATATAATTTAGGGTATGGAAAAAATTTTTGACTTGCACAACGACTATTTTACCAACAAAGGCTTGTTTTTTAGCCCCAAAAGTTATTTTTTAAAACAAAACAAGGTGGCAAGCGGAATAGCCACGGCAATTTGGACTACCAAAATGGACGCACTTTCTGCCATGAACAGAATAAAACACGCCGCTAACTTTTGCCAAACTTATGACGGGGCGTTTTTGGCGGTTGAAGACTTACATTTTTTAACCAAGCCGCTGTTGTACGAACTTATAAACCTACACCCAATTTACTGCGGTCTTACATGGAATGGCGAAAATAATCTTGCGGCGGGGGTACTATCTAACGGCACGCTGTCTAATTTTGGCAAGTTTGTAATGCAAAATTTGGAAGCCGCCGACATTTTTGTAGACACGGCGCATTTAAACGAAACTAGTTTTATGGCGGTTGCAAATATGTCTGCAAGGCCGCTACTGTGTAGCCACACTGCCAGTTATTCTATATGCCCGCATCCACGTAATTTAAAGGATTATCAAATTAAGATGATTGCCGGCAGTGGTGGGCTAGTGGGGCTGTGTTTGGTGTCCAATTTTTTGACAAGCAAGAACACAAGTACTGTGTTGGATTATGTGCGGCACATAGATTACTGTGTTTGCAAGTTTGGCATAGATCATTTTGCCATTGGTACAGATTTTAACGGCACAAAACATCTGCCAGCGGGTGCGTACAACTATGCCAGTCTAAAAAAAGCGCTAGTTTATCAACTTACCGGACTAGGCTACAAACCTGCTGACATAAACAAACTATTCTATCTAAACGCTGCCAAATTTTTTGGGGAGTAAGGACAATAATAAACTAGTAAATTTAAGTTACAAATATAAATTGACAATTTGTTGCTACAACTACACAAGTAAACTAGAAATTACATTTATTTTGTGGCGCTAGGTTAGGGTACTATGTGTGACATAATTTGCAGAAATTGCAGAAAAATTGGGGTGTTATGTCTGGCAAAGTAGGCGTAAATAAAACTATAGAGTTTAGATTATAGCGTTTATTTTAGCTTAACAAACAACTAATGCTATATTGTACAACCCCCCGTGTGATACGCACTCACCCCTTACTATGGGGGAATATCCTAATCTTTATCGTTTCTAAATAAACAAAAATATTGTTGAGTATTTTTGACATTATAGAAAAAAATTTTGCTTGGCTTAATAAAATAAAAATAAGCAAATTTTGTAGCGGGTTAATCGGTGCGGAGTTTTACTTTGTCTGCCACATTGCGCCTTAGGTCTTCACTAATAGCGGCATAGTGTTTTTTGGTTGTGTTTACATCACGGTGACCAAGGACATCGGCAACTATATATATATCACCGGTTTCGCGGTATAGGTTTGTGCCATAGGTACTGCGCAGTTTATGCGGCGTAATATGCTTAAGTGGGGTAATTATTTGCGCATACTTTTTTACCAAATTTTGCACTGCGCGCGGGGTAATTCGGCGGTTTTGCAAACTTGTAAATAGGGCGGGTTCTTCGGCCAAATACGGATTATTATTGCGGACATTTAGCCAGTCGACAAGCGCCACCTTTACTTCGTCGGAAAAGTACAAAATTGTTTGGTTGCCGCCTTTTCGGGTTATCTTTACAGCGTTGTTTGCAAAGTCTATATCGGAAAGGTTAAGCCCAACGCATTCTGAAATACGCATGCCCGTGCCGAGCATTAATGTGGTTATTGCCAAATCTCTAAGCGCGGTATGCTCATGATATCTTTTTGCGTGTCCTGTTAAGCCGTCGCCACTTTCGGCGGTGTCTAAAAACTTGGCAACCTCGTCGGCTTCTAGCCGTATGATGGATTTATCATGCAACTTTGGTGTTGGAACTTTGCTTGCAACATCTTCTTTAAGTTGGTCACGGCGGTAAAAATATTTAAACATAGAGCGTACAGACGCCAGCTTGCGCGCCTTGCCGCGTTCGGTGTTTTCTTTAATTTTGCCGTTTTTGTCTTCGTAGTTAGATAGGTAGCTTAAATAGCGCTCAATGTGGCGGGCTTTAACCTTGTTTAAGTCCTCAATTTCTAGTTCTTGCGGGCTAGATATGCCAGGGAAAAGATTTGTTTCGGCAACTAGCCAATTAAAGAACATTCTTAAATCGTAGCCGTAATTTAGCCTTGTTAGGTCGCTAGTGTTGTTTTCTATACCAATAAAATAATCCATAACAAAATCGGGCAACTCTTTTTGAATAGCCCTTAGTTTTTTTGTGCAATCTCTGCTGCGGTTTGTAAAATAGGAGTTGTAATTTGCCATAATTGCCCCCAAAATTAACTAAATGCCAAAAAGATATTAGTTTAACTTTATTTTAAACTCAATTTACTATAATTGCAACTAAATTTTAGTATTTTGCGAATACTTTTGCTAAAAATTATGGTTACAAATTTTTATATACTTGTTCGCAAACGCCGCAAATTTGCTTGACAGTATGGCGGGCTAGTGATAAAATTGTCATTACTAAATAAGGGGGCAAATTTATGATTGCATTAGAGAAAATTAGAAACGACACCAAGGCTGTTTTAGAAGGTTTTAAGCGCAGGGGCAAGGATATAGACCTAACCGAAATTTTGGATATAGACTCTAAGCGCCGCGTTGTACAGCGAGAAGTAGAAGATAAAAAGGCAGAGCGCAACAAGGTGAGTGCCCAAGTTCCTAAACTTAAAAAACAAGGAAGCGACGTGGCTCCAATTCTTGCCGAGATGAAGAAATTGTCTGACGAGATTGCCGAGCTAGACAAGGTGCTGGCTAGCCAAACTGAGCGGCTAAACTATCTGCTTATGTGTTTACCAAATCTTCCCGACGAAGACTTGCTTTCTGGCGGAAAGGAGAATAACAAGCCAATTTACACCTTTGGTAAGCAGCCAAAGTTTAATTTTGAGCCCAAAAGTCATATAGAGCTCTGCAAAGATTTGGATATTATAGACTACGAGCGTGGCACAAAGCTTGCTGGCACGGGTGCTTGGCTATACAAGGGCGATGGCGCAAGGCTAGAATGGGCGCTTTTGAATTATTTTATAGATACTCATATTTCAGATGGGTACGAGTTTATTTTGCCGCCTCATATGTTAAACTATAGCTGCGGCGCGGGCGCTGGTCAATTTCCTAAATTTGAGGACGAAGTTTACTGGGTAGACTGCAAAAGTAAGGACGGCAAATTTATCTTGCCAACTGCCGAAACTGCCCTTGTAAACATTCACGCCGGCGAGATTTTTAAAGAGAGCGAACTGCCTAAAAAATATTTTGCCTATACGCCATGCTATCGCCGAGAGGCCGGCAGTTACAGAGCCGAAGAACGCGGCATGATTAGGGGGCATCAGTTTAACAAGGTAGAAATGGTGCAATACTGCACACCAGAGCAAAACAAGGCGGCTTTTGAAGAGCTTGTAAACAAGGCTTGCAAACTTGTAGAGGGCTTGGGGCTGCACTTTCAGTTGACCAAACTTGCTGCGGGCGACTGCTCAGACAGTATGGCTAGAACATACGACATTGAAATTTGGATACCTAGCATGAAAATTTACAAAGAAGTTAGCAGCGTATCCACCGCAAATGACTATCAAGCGCGCCGCAACAGCACAAAATATCGTGACGCCAAAACCGGCAAGACGGAGTTTGTTTGCACGCTAAACGGCAGCGGACTTGCCACAAGCCGCGTATTTCCAGCGCTGTTAGAACAGTGTCAGAATGCCGACGGCAGCATAACTATTCCAGAGCCACTCCGCAAATACATGGGTGGTCAAGAAAGAATTGTAAAAAAGGGATAAATTAAGCCCGTTTATAAAACTAAGCAAAAATGCTGCAATTTTAGCAGCATTTTTTGCGCCAGTAAATTATTGCCTTAGCAAAACATATATCCACTTAATGCACTAATCTCAAACTAAGTTGTCACCCCAAGCGGAACAACCTTATATATTGCAATATAGGCATTGTTAATAACTTTAAAATAAAAAAATTTTAAAAAATCTTAAATAATTTGCTAAAAAGAGGTCTTGACAAGGCCGCAGCAGTGATGTTATACTAATTTTAACAAAAATTGTTGATAATTATAGAACCACAAAAGGAGAAATTTATATGATTACAGACAGAAAGAAAGCGATTATAACTATATCACGACATATAGGTAGTGATGTAGGTGATGTACTAGCAAATTGTTGCATGGAGCTCCGTGCCGACAAGGAAGTAGTACTTGCTGCGGTAAAAAGGGATGGGGATGCCATATATTGGGCATCTGACGAGCTCAGAGCTGATAAGGAAATAGTACTTGCTGCAGTAAAAAGGGATGGGGATGCCATATGCTGGGCATCTGATGAGCTTAGTGCTGATAAGGAAGTAGTACTTGCTGCAGTAAAAAATTGGGTAGATGCCATATATTGGGCATCTGACGAGCTCAAAGCTGATAAGGATGTAGTACTTGCTGCGGTAAAACAAAATGGACTGATTCTTGGATATGCATCTTACGAGCTCAGAGCTGATAAGGATGTAGTACTTGCTGCGGTAAAACAAAATGGACTGGCTCTAGAATGTGCATCTAAGGAGCTTAGAGCTGATAGAGATGTAGTAATGGAAGCCGTGTTAAACCATTCTGATGCAATTGAATATGCAGCAAGAGAAATGCAAGAAGACGAAGAGTTCCATAAGCAATGCAAGGCAGAGGCCGAACGTCGCAAAAAAGCTAAAGAAAACCCTAGTGGCAGCCCACAACTAGGCGAAGAAGAATAAATGCAAAAGCTGTTTATTGTTAACTTGCTATAATACAAGCAAATCCTTTTAAAAGGTTATTAAATCTAGAAAATTTGGGGTATTATGTCTGGCATAATACCCCATTTTTATTGTAAATTTTCTTATTTTTTGCTTAGACATGCTAGTATTTTTATGGCTGAAAATTTTTAAACGTTTTTCTTTGCAATATATGTGTTTGATTAATAAAAATAAATTGCAATACAGGCATTATTCATAATTCCATATTTTTAAAAAACGAAAAATTAAAAAATCTCAAAAAATTTGCTAAAAAGAGGTCTTGACAAGGCCGCAGCAGTGATGTTATACTAATTTTAACAAAAATTGTTGATAATTATAGAACCACAAAAGGAGAAATTTATATGATTACAGACAGAAAGAAAGCGATTATAACTATATCACGATGTATAGGTAGTGATGTAGGTAATGTACTAGCAAATTGTTGCAAGGAGCTCCGCGCCGACAAGGAAGTAGTACTTGCTGCGGTAAAACAAAATGGACATGCTTTACAATATGCATCTGACGAACTCAAAGCCGATAGAGAAGTAGTACTTGCTGCAGTAAAACAAAATGGATTGGCTCTATGTCGTGCATCTAAGGAGCTTAAAGCCGATAAGGAAATATTACTTGCTGCGGTAAAAAATGAGGGACTGGCTCTTGGATATGCATCTGACGAGCTTAAAGCCGATAAGGAAATAGTACTTGCTGCGGTAAAAAATGAGGGACTGGCTCTTGGATATGCATCTGACGAGCT
>CAYTHL010000026.1:0-17541 GCA_964437615.1 uncultured Lachnospiraceae bacterium
GCTAACACTTGACGAATACGCCACTGGCAATGTAAACGGCATAAAGATAACAAATTTAATCGACTTCCTTTTGGAAGAATAAACACTTTAACCCCTAAAGGGAGTGACCCCTAGGGCTCACTTAACAAAAGGTGTTATTTTATCTTTTTATATATAGCCAAATTTTATAGATAGGATTACAAGTTTAGTTTGATTTTTTAAAATCAATCAAATTTTGCAGAGTTTTTGGAGTTAATATTTGGGCACCTTGGGATATTAACAGTTTGTTTAGGTCAAAAATGGGGTTGTCTGAGTCTGAGTGCTGATTATACATTACATATTGCAGTTTGCCATATTGTTTTGCCTTATTCATTGCGTGACGAGAGCCGCTATCACCTTTGCCCGGCTGGTGGCTGGCAATTAAAATTACCGCTTTTGAAAACATGGCTTGCAAGCGGTCACGCTCAATAAACCAGCCAATCTGTTCCCAATTAGATTTTGCTTCGCTAACATATTCTGTTACAATTAGTCCACCACTGTTTACAATTTCATCTACAAGCAGAGTGTTGCTTTTAGGGTAGATATACTCAAGTGTAGTAGGCAAAAACGCAATAGTTTTGCAGCCCATTTGTAAGCATTTTGCATGCGCAACACTGTCGCAGCCGTTTGCCAGTCCGCTAATAATATTAAATCCACCTTTACAAACATTACATATAATTTTTTGTTCTCGCTTTATTACCTCGATGGTTGGAGATGTTGTTCCAACAATTGCAATATTGTTACACTCCTTGTTAAGTAAAGACAAATCGCCCCTATATGCCAGCAAAAACGGCTGCTCAAATAATTTGACATTGCCCCTAATTTTAGGAAAATCGTCGTCAAAACAGCAAGATAGCCTAATTTTGTTTTTGTCCAAAATTGCCTCGTAAGGGCTAGAATTTATAACTTGCTCGTCAATAACCTTGGGGTCGCTAAAATTTTTCCAGAACATTGCCCTGGATTTTATCTGCCCTGCTTGAGCCATCGCATACAGCTTAACAGCACGCTTAGAATTAACATTTGCTTTCATAAATGCAAATTACAACATAATTAACGGAAAAATCAACAAAATTGGATTGTAAAAATTTAAAAGAGTTGTCGTTTTACCCCAAAAATGGTGGCACAGGGAAGAAAAGTGTGATATAATAAATACATGAGCAAAAAAATGGATATTTGTAGAGATGTAATAAGGAAAATGTCGGTGGACAAAGTTAGGGGGCTACTGGCGGCTAGGGGCAGCGTTTTTGTAGAAGAAATTGGGGACAAGGTTGTTGTCAAACACATTTATTTGGCCAAGGAAAAATTGGAGTCCTTAGAGTTTTCGCCAGCCGAGCAATTTGAAGAAATTTTGCCAAACGTTTGGTATCACGAGCGCACAATGCCAAAGGTTAAAAACTTTTGCTACTGGCTCTACAAAAATAGCAAGCAATATCCTGATGAAGAAAATTTGAGGACGAGCGCATCGCGCTTATTTTGCCAGACGAATACAGCAAAAATGTGCTGCCCTTTTACGACGAAGCTGACACCGAATATGCTTGCCAAACCTACATTTATCCCGTGCCAAAAATAGCAAAAAATGAACAAATACAGTCCGAACACTCAACTTTTTTAGCAAGGCGCTTAAAGAAGACCGCGAAATAGTCTTGTCTTACCCTGCGGGCAAAGAAAATTTGCAAAATTGCCAATTTTTGATACTTACCGACGGCCACCCGTGGCTCTATTCTATGCACCTAGAAAGCACGCTATCTGCGCTAATTAAAGCCAAGAAAATTAACAATTATATACTGTGTTTTGTTATACAAAAAGACAGGAATGCCGAGCTGCCGCTCAACAAGGCTTTTTGCAAGTTTATTGGCCAAGATTTAACCGCATTTTTGGCGCAAAAGTTTGGCACTATAGCCTCAAAAGAAAATTTTGTTTTTTGCGGCCAGAGTTTTGGCGGGCTTACGGCACTTGGGCTAGAAATGTACTGCCCCAACACGATTGGCACAATAATTTGCCAGTCGGCGTCGCTTTGGTTTGATAAGCAAGATGTGGTTTTGGCTCACTTTTGCAGTCATTTGCCAAGCAGCAAATTTTATTACAGCTACGGCATTGCCGAACAATCCTACATAACCGAAAAGGGCAGCCGCTTTAAAGAGCTTTTAAAGCATAACCCAAACTGCAAATTTAACACCTTTGCGGGCGGACACGATTATCTTTCATGGCAAGACGACTTAATTGAGACATTAAAAAGTTTTTGCAAGTATAAAACGGCCGATAAAACAGCAAAATTGGAGCGGTAAAAAAATAAAAAGATAACTAAAATTAGCAAAAGCCGAGATAATTATCTCGGCTTTAACTGTGATAAAGGTGTTTATTTAAACTTTATATTAAATACTTGACTATATCAATTTAAAAACTATTGTCGCAAATGGCAAGCCTTATTAAAACTATTTGCCACTGCTACCAATTTTGCCGCATTTTCGTTCGCTTGGAATAGCTTTTAATTCGTCATAAGAAATTTCTGTTATTTTCATTTTTGGCACTGGCAAAACAACTATAGAGGCTATTGCCTTTGTAAAGGGATAAATTATGCATTTTTTTGTTTTATATTTTTTGCCATCGTCTACAAAAGATTTGCCCAGTTCTTCGGCGCTCTTTTTGCTTATAACCAAGGCTTTTTTGTTTACGTTAGTGATAAAAATAAAATGCTCTCCGCGATAACCGCTATCTACAACTCCAGCACTGCGTTTCATGCCAATTTTGCCAGTACTGCCCCGCTCTTCTACCTGAATATAATAGTCTGATGTAAAGCAGGATGCAATTCCAGTTGGCACGGTGCGGGTTTCAAACGGCTTAATTACAAATGTGTCGGCCTCAAAATTGGCGTAAATGTCGTAGCCGGCGTCTTCGTCCCGCTTGGTTGGCAAAATTGCATCGGGACGGATTTTTGCAAAAAATAAATCGTTATCTTTTGGTGCTATAGCCATAAAAATTTCTCCTTTTGTTCTTTTTTAGACAATTTTATTAGACTAATTTTAGCATACATGCCCGTAATCGGCAAGCAATTTACCACATTTTTTTCTTTAGCACATAAAAGTTTGGCTAATTATTTATACTAAGGCAAATGAAAACTATATTTACAAAAAAACTTGTACTTAGCTATTTTAACCCCAACAGCGACATAATTGTTCGCACTCTTTGCGTGGGCAAAAGTCAAGTTCAAGTTTGTTATATAGATTGTTTGATAGATAAAAACCTGCTTAGCCGCACTATAATAGACCCTCTTTGCGGCATGCAATCGATGCCCAAGGGCGGACTTGCTGAGGCGCTGCCCACATGCCAGTTAACCGCCGCCAAGCAAAAAGATGAAATAATTAAGCAAATTGTAGACGGCGGCGCAGTTATTTTTGAAGAGGGCTCAACCGAGGTTTTTGGCACAAATCTTGCTGGCTACTCTACCCGTACCATAGCCGAGCCACCAACAAGTCAGGTTACCAAAGGCCCACGCGAGGGCTTTGTAGAAGATTTGCAAATAAATTTAAGTCTGCTAAGGCGACGCCTAAAAAGTGAGCATTTGGCAGTGCGTAATATGGTGGTTGGCCGCAACACAAAAACCCATGTCAGCTTGGTGTATTTAACCAATGTGGCAGACAAAGGTCTTGTAAAAAAGCTGGTGCGCCAAATTAATAATATGGACATAGACGGCGTGTTAGACAGCTACTATATAGAAAGCATGCTAGAGCAAGGCAAGTTAAAATTTTTGCGCAGGGTTGGCAACAGCGAAAAACCCGACGTAATTGCCAGCCGCATACTAGAAGGTAGAATTGCCATAGTTGTGGACGGCTCGCCCATAGTTTTAACGGTGCCGTATTTGCTAATAGAAGACCTACAAAGCCCCGAAGATTACTATTCGATAGCGTCGCGGGCATCATTTTTGCGTATTATTAGGCTGGTTGGGCTTATACTCGGATTTTTGCTGCCCGGCATTTATGTGGCACTGCAAAGCTACCATTATAGAGTGTTGCCGCTCAACTTTTTAGTAACCCTGCTAAGCAGTATTCAAGGCATAAGCTTTCCGCCCCTAATAGAAATTTTGTTTGTACTGTTTTTGTTTGACATTTTGGCAGAAGCCAGCGCACGAATGCCCGAACTTTTGGGCATGGCGCTAAGCATAATTGGGGCACTGGTTTTGGGCGAAACCACCGTGCAGGCGGGCATAATTAGTCCGCCAAGCATAGTAGTGGTTGCAATCAGCAGTATAATGCTATTTATTGTGCCAGACCAAGTGCCGCAAGTAAGCCTTCTTAGGGTTGTGTTTACTGTGGTTGGAGGCATTGCTGGGTTTTACGGAATGCTTATGTGCTTTGTAATTCTTTCTACCTATTTAATTGCGGCAAACGGATATGGCGCGCCGTTCTTAGCGCCAATAGCCCCTAGCATAAAGGCAGACAAAAAGGATGCCATTTTAAAAATGCCTCTTACCAGCCTAAAAACAAGACCCGTTAGCATTAGCACGCGTAATCACACAAGATACAAACCGGCATTTGGCGTGCAAACCGACGTAAATTTTCTTCCGCAAAACGAAAGTGAGCAAAATAGCAACAAAAATGCAGAAAATATCACAAAAGGGAGTAGCACAAAGACAAAAAACCAGTCAAAAACTGCAAAAAGCGCTAAAATTAAGTCAAAAACGATGCAAAAACCCCAAAATAACGGCAAGAGGAAAAGATGATGAATAACTTTCAGATAACCAGACGCCAAGCTCTACTGCTGTTTATAATCTGCACCATTAGCAGCAAATTACAGATGCTACCCTGTCTTGTTTCGGCCGATGTGGGCAAGTCTCTTTGGGTAGTTCTATTGTTAGGTTGCAGTCTAGACGCTGTTTTGTTTGGTGTGGTAATAATTATCAACAAAATTGTGCCAAACATGACGCTGCACGACATTATTAGGCAGACTTTTGGCAAGTTTATATCGTGGATTGTTGGGCTATTATTGCTTATCTACTACATTTGCACCGCCGTCTTGCCTTACGAGGCAGTGCGCGACGTGTTTTCTAGCAACTTGTTTGACACTCTGCCGTGGCAACTCTATTCGGTATTTTTACTAGTTGCTGTGGGATATTTGGCGTTTAGCGGGCTGCGCACTATTGGCCGCACTGCCGAGCTTTATTGCTGGGTTATTTTCTTTTGCGTGGCAGGGCTTATCTTGCTTGGCGCGGTTACAGCCAACTACATAAACATTTTTCCGCTTGGCGGTTCAGATTTTAGTGCCATTATCAAAAGTACATACAACCACTCAATTTGGTTTGGTGACTATATGATATTTTTTGTGCTAATTGGCCGCATAAAACCAGGAAAAACCGGCTTAAAATTTTACGATTTAGGCATTTACGCCGGCTGCATACTAATTTATGCCTTTGCTTTTATGACATTTTACAGCCTATACACTGTACTTGCATCCATGCAGTCTAGTTTGCTATCTGGAATTTCCACGTTCTCGCTTCTAACCCTAGACATTGGGCGTGTAGACTGGTTTTTGGTGTTGCTTAGCCAAATAGCAAGCATAATTTCTTGCGCCACCTACACCTATTGTGCCACCGACTGCGTAAACCAGCTGACAGGTAAGAAAAATTACATTTTGTGTTTACTGTTTACCCTAGCCGTTTTGTATGTAACAGATATATTTCTTTTTGCTAATATTGATATCGGACTAACAATTTTAAAGCAGTTTACAGCACCAATAGGGCTATCTGTGCAGATTTTGCTACCAATATTGGCATTAATTAGCGCAATTTGCTACAAAAAGCGCAAAATTGGACACCAAAAAGGAGAATTAGCATGTTAAAGTTTTTTAAAAAGCATGTTTGGCTGCTTATAATCTTGTTTTTGGTCGCCATTTTTCCAGAAAGTTTAACCGACCAAGCAAAGCTTAATATGCGCGTTATTATCACTGGAATTGGCATAGATTATGTTAACGAAAACTACCAAATTACGGGTCAAGTGGTTCTGCCAAAAAACGGCACCGAAAGTGGAGGCATTAGTGCACATATAAATTATGTAACTGCCGAGGGCGCCACCATTAGTGAGGGAATTCAAAAAATGAGCTACAAACTTGGCAAAGTTGCCGAGTTATCTCATATGGAGTTTATTTTGGTAGGAGAGTCTATGCGGCAATTTAATTTGTCAGGCTGCCTAGACTACTTGTTTAGAAACTTTAAGCTAAAAAACAGCGTCATGCTGCTTACTTGCGATGGGCTAGCCGACGAATGCATAAAGGAGACAGCAAGTTTGGAACTTAGTGTTGCCTTAGCCTTGCAAAAAATCTACATAACTAGCGAAAATAACCTAAATGCAATTTCCCGCACCTATGTGGATTTTGTTACAGCAGCACTCACCCCAGCCGGCACTTGCGAACTAGACACGCTAGAAATATCTACTGGCGATAAAAGCTCTTCGGGCGGGCAGACTGAGTCTTTGAGCGGTTTAAGCGAAACTGAAAACAGCGAAAGCTCGGGCAGTGGCAGTTCTTCGGGCGAAAGTTCAGAAAGCCAAGGCAACGGCAACGACACGACATCTAGTAACAGCGTGGCCGAAGGCTCTACAGAAGGGTCTAGTTCTAGCGGTGGGTCTTCGGGCGGGTCAAGCGGCAGTTCTTCAAGCGGGTCGAGTGCCGAGGCAAGCGACGGCGGTGAAACTTCTAGCAGCCAAGGTGGCAACCTTAACTCTATGTCGCCACTGCAACTATACAAAAACGGGGTTTACCAAACAACCATAAAAGACAAAGACCAAATTGCTGGCTACTACTATGCTTTAAGCCGGGCAAAGACGGGCAACCTTAGCCTAAACGGTGTAACATACGGCGAACTACTAAACGCTAATGTAAATTTAAGGATAGACAGCATGTCGAGGCGCCACAAAATTGACTTTTCTGGCGGCAAACCCGTTCACACCATAGATATAAACATAAAGGAAATTAGAATTGACGAAATTGCAAACGCCTATGGCAACAATCCAAATGTGTATAACAACCTAGACAGCGGCACGCAGCAAGCAATACTAGAAGCCGCCACCGAGCAAATTAAAGAGTATGTGTACAGCCTTTACGAAAATTGTCTGGGGCTTGATTATGATATTTTTAAAACAGCAAACCTAGCAAGCGCCTATAAAACTGACGACTGGCAGCAGTTTATTAGCGGTTTAGACGGTCAAAGTTATTTACCTTTTGTAACGCTAGAAGTTAATGTAGATTTTAATAGAATTAGCTAATTAAAGCGTAGTTAAATATTATATACTAAAAAGTGCAAATTTTAATATGTATTTTGTAAAAAGTTTAAAAATTTATGCAAAAATCTGCATTTTAGATATTAAAAAATGTAAAAATGGCAAAATAAAAAACATCTCCCGAGTTAGAGAGATGTTTTTTATTTTAGATGTTAAGAAGTCTAAGAATATTTTTGTTAACAATCATAAGAACAAGGTCAATAATCCAGATGATGTTGAAACCTAGAATAAGCCTTAGTATGCCGGCAACAATCTTGCCTTCTGATATACGGGTAATAGCACCGCAAAGCCAAGATGTTACAGGAATGATTGCTAGAATTAAGCTTACAACGTAGCTTAAGCCAAAGTAATCAGATTTCTTTGCCATAATTCTCCCTCCATAAAATTTATATTAGTATTATACATCAAATATTACAATATACCAAATAATTTTACAAAAAAGTTGAAAATTTTTTGTTTATCGCGCTCTTTGCTGCCACAATAATTAACTTGATGTATAACAAAATTTATGCACGCGCCAAAAACTTTATGACAGCCAGCTTTTGCGTTGGGCTGTGCTTTTTTACATTTTCGGTGCTTTTATCGCTACACGGCTGCTCGACAAATTACAATTATAGTCTTGTTGACGCAAGCAGTTACTGTGCAGATTATCCGTGCTCTCCCCTGCCAGACGTAGAAACAATAGAACTAAATTTAGACGAACTAGATGCCGCCTTAGACAATTATATAAGTGTAGAAAGCGGCTGCATCTATATAAGTTACCCCTACCTTGCAAACTTTGTAATTACCGGCAACGCGCGGTATGCCATTGTTTTTTTAACCGATGCCATTGCCACAATTAAAGATAATTTAAGAAACGATGGCACTTGTATAATAAGCGTGGCAAGCACTCTTACAATTGTGCTAAACGGCAATATATATAGCGGAACAAGTCCGCAAACCTATCTATATAACAACGAGTCGTTAACCTTTGAAGGTGCAATACTTGCAAATAATTTAACTGTTTATTCGGCTGGCGGTGGCATATATAGCCAACTTGGCGCCGGTATTAGCTCCACAACCTTAAACTACGCAAGCGGCGACCTACTAATAAACGCCCCAAATGCAGCAATGGTATGTGACACCATTAATTTTTACGGCGGCAGTCTATCTATTGCCGCAGCAGATTGCATTGATGCTCAAAATACAAATATTTATGGCGGAAAAATCACAATTTTGGCGTCAAATTTAGGAGTAAATAGCCAGTTTTTGCAGATTTTTAATGGATTAGTTACTATCAAAAGCCAAAAATCAGCAATAAACTGCAATTATATAACAAAACAAGGTGGATATTTAAAAATTTATGCAAATTATGGCATAAACTGCTCAACTGCCAGCATAATTAGCGGGCTTTTTTATGCTAATTGCACTACTTACGCCGTTACAACTTTAGATTACTTAGACATTTCTGGCGGCACAAATTTATTTTTAGCCTCGGGCGACAACGCCGCGGCAATAGAAGCCGACGGTGCAACGTTTAAAATTAGCAGCGGCTTAGTTATTCAAAATAGCAGTTTTGTAACTAAACCAACTAGCGGCAACTATTTAGGCTTTGCTGCCCAAAGCGGCAAATTTTTGTGCTTGCAAGAATCTAAAAATATTGTTTTTGTGCCAAGCATTAGCGGCAGTTTGTGTATTTCTGGTGAAATATCGCCCGTTAGCTACACAAATAATGGCAAAATTGTAAGTAGCGGCGTCAACTTTTTTGGGCTACTACTTGACGCAAAAGTTAACTCTTATGCCAGCGTTAGCATAAATTCGGCTAACCTAAAACAAAATTTTGGGGCGGAATTTTGCATTAGTTTTAGCCCAAATACAAATGCGGGACAACTATTTTAATATGAAAAGATTTTTAGCGATATTATTAGTAATTAGTTTGTTGCTTTTGACTGGGTGCAGTTATGGTTGCATTGTTACTCTGCCAGAACAAATTGCAATTTATCAAAACATGGGCTTTATTTGCGTGCCACTAACAAGTAATATTGATATAGACGACAATAGGCTAAATTTAAATAATTTAGAAGAAATAAATTTGCATTTACAAAATAATAGTGTACAGAGCACTGTGCGGTCGGCGTCAGTTTTATACTTACAAGACGCAGAATTTAGCGGCAAATTAGCAGGTTTACTATTTATTTACTATTTTGAAACTGACGACGCCGCAAATAATTTTTATCAATATTTTTTAGCAAATTACTTAGACAGTATTTACCTTTATGGCTGCCAGGTGTTGCAAAAGGGCAGCAGCAGCCTTATAGTTAGCAACGGGCAAAACACCCATTACTACCTTAGTTTTATTAGCGGACTAAAAAAGATTAAATAAGCAAAAAAGATAACATTTTTTTGAAGTGAACCCCAAGGAGGGCACTTCATTTTATGATATCTTTTTTGTATTTTGCAGTTTTTACACTGCGTTATTAAATTATATTATCAAAAACGTTTAAAATCTGCATTTTATTTGCAAAATTGTGTAAAAACGCAATTAATTTAACAAATTTTACATTTATTTGATTATATTTAATATTCTGTTTGGCACATAAATTATCTTTTTTAGAGGGGTATCCTTGGTGCAAATTTGCGGGCAAGTAGAATAAACAATATCCAAAACTTCTTGCTCGCTAGCGTCACGCTTAACCGAGATAACCTTATTAAGTTTGCCATTTACCTGCACGGGAATTTCAACAATATCTTCTTGCAAATACTTTTTGTCATAAACAGGCCAAGTGTCATCTAATATTTGACTTCCAAATACTTGCTCGTAAAGTTCGCTAGTTATGTGTGGCGCAAGTGGATTTAATAGTACCAAAAATTGTCTAAACTCGTCCTTGGTTATAAATCCGTCTTTTTTTATTTTTTTCATAAATGTCATAAGTGCAGCCGTTGCGGTGTTAAGTTTTAGGTCTTCGTAATCTTCGCCAACTTTTTTAATTAGTTTATTTAGGTCGTAGATATGCTCTTTGCTAACGCCATCGCCTTTTATTATTTCGGGCAGCGACCAAACTTTGTCTAAAAATCCAGTTATGCCAGTTATGCCGTCGTAAGTCCAAGGCGTGTTATCTTCGTAACCGCCCAAAAAGTGAACATGCATGCGAGCAACATCGGTGCCATACTTTTGTATAACTTCCTTTGGCGACACGCCGTTTGCCGAACTTTTGCTCATCTTTTTGCCAGTGTCGTCCAAAATTAGACCGCTACACATTTTACGAATAAACGGGTCGCGGGTAGGCACAGCGCCAATTTCGTACAAAAAGTTCTGCCAAAAGAAAGCGTACAAAACATGCCTAGTAATATGCTCGGAGCCACCCGTGTAGCAGTCTACACTGCCCCAATATTTTAACTTTTCGTAGTCGGCAAGCGCCTTATCGTTGTGGGGGTCTGCATAGCGCAGCCAGTACCAACTGCTGCCCGCCCAGTTTGGCATAATGTCGGTTTCGTGATGAGCCTTGCCACCGCACTTAGGGCATTTGCAGTTAACCCAACTATCTATTTTGCTTAACGCGCCGTCGCCGTTGTCCTTAGGCGTGTAATCCTTGGTTTGTGGCAAAATTAAAGGCAAATCCTTTTCTTCTAGCGCCACCGTGCCGCAATTTTTGCAAAAAACCACAGGAAAAGGCTCGCCCCAATAGCGCTGACGATTGAATGGCCAATCGCCCATGCGGTAGTTAACTTGCAGTTTGCCCACTCCAAGTTTAATAACGTGATTTGTTGTCTCTTTTTTAGCTTGCTTTACTGGCAGCCCGGTAAACTCGGCGCTGTTTAGCATCTTGCTGTTGGCCGCCAAATACTCCTTTTTTTCTACAGCTTGCTTGCTGCAATCTCCCTCTATAACTTGAAGCATAGGAATATTAAAGGCCTTGGCAAACTCGTAATCTCGCTGGTCGTGAGTTGGCACAGCCATAACAGCCCCCGTGCCATAGCTTGCAAGCACAAAATCTGCCAAAAATACCGGAACTTCGGCGCCGTTTACCGGATTAATAGCCGTAACTCCCTCTAGTTTGCAGCCAGTTTTTTCCTTTTGGTCGGCCATTCTGTCTAAATCTGACCTTAGCGCCGTCTTTTTACGATATTCTTCTACTTCTGACCAATTTTTAATGTACTTTTTAAGTTTATCTACCTTAGAATTTTCGGGCGCAAGCACCACAAAAGTTATGCCATAAATTGTTTCTATGCAAGTTGTAAAAATGTCTACGCTGTCCACTTTTTTGCCGCCAGCATTAAGCGCTAGCGTAACTTGCACGCCTTCGCTGCGGCCAATCCAGTTGCGCTGCTCTTCCTTAAAACGCTCTGGCATGTTAATTCTGTCTACATTTTCTAGCAGCTTGTCGGCATATTCTTGCATCTTTAAAAACCAAACCCAGCGCTCTACCTGCTCCACGTCGCCGCCGCAACGGTCGCATTTGCCGCCTTGACTGTCTTCGTTAGAAAGCACCGTCTTGCAGTTTGGGCAATAGTTGACCTTGCCAACTTGTTTGTATGCCTTACCATTATTAAGTAGTTGCACAAAAATCCATTGCGTCCACTTGTAGTACTCTGGGTCGCTGGTGCAAATGGTACGGTCGTAATCAAAAGATAAGCCAAGCTCCTTAAACTGCTCAGCAAACTTTTTCATGCCGTTTGCAACAAAATCATGAGGGTCTATGCCTTTTTTTATTGCCGCAGTTTCGGCAGGCATACCAAAGGCATCGCCGCCAATAGGAAACAGCACATTGTATCCGCAAAACCTCTTGTATCTGGCAAGAGCATCGGCCGGAACAGTGCCCTTTAGGTGCCCCATATGCAAAGATTCTCCGCTTATGTTTGGAAACTCGTATAAAATATAGTATTTAGGCTTGGTTGGATGAAAATCCACCGCCTTAAAAGGCTTGGTTTGTTCCCAATATTTTTGCCATTTGGCCTCGATTTGTTTAAAGTTGTAGTCTTTCATAAAACATATCCTTTATGCAATATTTTTTAGTATATTAGCACAAAAATTGTCAATTGTCTAGCAATTTAAAGCGTAACCAGCGTTTACGCCGCAACAAATCGACTAAAAATGTTGCTAAAAATTTACAATTGCATGTTTAAAACCACAAAAAGGCAAGGATAGTTATTTATCCTTTGCCTTTTGTGATTTTTTTGATTGGTTTTGCAAAATGTACTATTCTACAAACGCTATAGATACATTAGTAAATGTTACATTTCCGTCTGAGCTATCTAGTTGAAGAACAGCTGCAGTTTGTGCACTGGTGCAAGTAATGTTAACATCTGTAAATGTGCCAGTGCCGCCGCCAGTAGAAGGAACATATATTATTGCCGCTGATGCATTTGATGAGTCTACACTATCTGCTTTAATATCTATTCCGCTAACAGTTACTTTGCTGCCCGTTTGCAAATAGAATATTATACCAACTGTGCCGCTAGCGCCACTTGCACCAGTGATAGCGCTTGTACCGCCGCCAGTAATGCTTAGCGTACCAGAAACATTAAATAGTGTGCTTGTGCATCCGTTTACATTAATGTTGATGTATTTAGCAATAGATAAGGTAGAGCCAGAGTTTACACGGAATATTCCAGTGCTAGAAGATATACCGCTATTTACCAAAATAGTAACATTGCTTGTAGGTGTGGTTGTGGTAATGGTGCCACTGGTTGTTCCAACAGATTTGTCAGCTACTGCAACAGCAGAAATATTTACTGTTATGCTATTGGACAATTCAAAGGCTTTTTCTAGATAGTATGTTTCGGCAAGATTTTGGCTAATAATAGTTATGGTATAAGTGGTACTAGATGTGCCGTTAGAGGTAATCCAAGAAAGCGCTTGCTGCAAAGCATCATTGCCATTTGCATTTGTGCCACTATCTGCAAAGCCTATTCCTCCACTAGTATATTCTATGTAGACATCTGCAAGTGCCCAGTTTGCATAAAGGCTAACAACTCCTGCATTTGTAGATGTCGCATTGGTAATCCATTTTGAGCCAGTATCATCGCTAACTTGTATTAAGTAAGCTTGTAGAACGTCATATATAGAAACTGTGTCGCCTACGTACCAAACGGTAGAAGAAGATTTAAATGTATAGCCTTTAAATATTCTGTATTGTAAGTTATCTATGCTAGCAAGAGTAGCTCCAGTAGCGCTAGAACTGCTTATCAGCTGCGTATAAACAACACTGCTAGAATCTGTCGCTTGATAGTAGTTTATTGTGCCATATCCGCCATAACTAATAGATGTTCCGGTAGTAACGGCACCGCTAGAATCTCGGTTGTTAAATGCAACTGTAAGCACTACCGCTTTGCTATATAAATTTACACCAGAAGCGGTTTGCATATAGTTAGAATTAATGGTTTGCGCTGTGCCACCAATTGTTAGGCTAGAAATGCTATAGAAATAGTAGAATGTAGATGCAGTTATATCAAAGCTATCCCAGTATGATACAAAATTTCCAAATGTACTTGTAAAATCAGAAAGAGTTGTGTATTTAGCGTTGCTGCCAGATGTAAATGTATTTGATGACGAGTACTGCACATATCCTATAGCCGAACCAAACGCATTTCTATATGCCTCTAATTGTGCAGCTGTAGACGATGCTGTACCTACACTTACCGAAGGATTTACCGAGGTAAATCTTAGGTAGTAACTATCGCTAATTTTAATTACAGCGTCTATTGCGCCTACTCCGGCAAACGAAGATGAGCCTAACTTAATAGAAGATGTGGTAAGTAATGTGTTGTCTAAGGTTGCATTTAAGGTAATGGTTGCTGTGGTATCAATGCTAGTTGCCTCAGTTTCGCTGCCCAAACTGATTGTCATGGTGCCAGAACTATGAGATATACTATAACTACTGTTAGCAATTGTTGCGCTACTATATGCTGCGTAAGTAGTAAGAGCGCTATTGATACTTGATAGTGTAAATGTTGTTTTGTCGCCTTGGTAGCCACTAACAGTACATGTGTAAGATTTAATAGTTTGGCTATCTGTTGTGGTAAAGCTGATTGCCCCACTAGAAAGTTTTGGTATATTTCTTACAACATTTGCAGTTACAGTAACATTTACCTGATGATACCAAGTGGCAGTTAATTTTACAGTCAAATCTGATGTTATATTTGCTGCACCTGACGCAGTATATATAGTACTACCAGTTACCTCGCCATACCAGTTGCTTGTACTAGCGGTTGTGCCGCGAGAGGTATCTAGTAGCCCAGTTAAGCTAGCAAGACGTTTATATCCGGTACTCGACTCAGTTAATGAGCCGTTTACTGCAGTTTGGTAGGTTGTAAATAGACTAGTTATGCTATTTTTTGCCCACAAAGTATAAGTTGTTACACTGCTAGTATCACTATCTGTTATTTCAATAGTTATATTAGCTTGGCAGAAGATAATGTATTTTGTAAAGGCTTGGCTAGCCGTTCCAGTAGCCGATGTTGTTAAATAGCCAGAAGTATATGTGCTAGTGTTATCATTTGAAATGTTTACATAATAGCCGGTACTGCTAGTCGTTGCAGTTATAGTATAATCATCGCCTGTGTATATGGCTAGTGTCGAGCTTCCGGTAATCTGAGTTGCCGAATTAAATACCCCGCCACCAGATTTATAATAGTAAGAAGAATAGTAGTTAGATGTAGTGCTGTTCTCAACACTATAGTGGCGGTTTAGTTCAGCCAAAGTATTAGTGCTAGAACCAGCAACTGTGTAGTAGCCTGCGCTAGTTACTGTGCCACCATCATCAGTTTGCAAAACAGTGCTTATTGTTGCAGATATTGTGTTGTGAGTTGCAAGCAATATAACATATACTTTAGAGCCGGTTGCAGCAGCAAATGCAGGTATTGTATAGCTTGTGCCGCTGCCACTTAATGTTACATAAGAAGAAGATCCGCTAGTAGATGTATACGCCAGTATTACACTATCTACAGTGTAGTTAGTTACACTTGCACTTGTTAATGTTAGCGAGCCGCCTGTTGTAACTGTTTGGCTTGTTGCTTTGCCATTTGCAGAAAGAATAGTATAAGCAGTGCTTGCCTTATCTTCAATTGTAAAAGTGTCTTGGCTGGTGTCTATGGAAATTACAATGTTACTAGTAAAGTCTTTACTTGCTATTGCACCAATTGCAGATAGGCTATCATAGTTTACAACAGTGTAGCTGTTTTCGCCCCAAACTGCTGTAAGTGCTACAGTTGTAGTGCCAGAGTAAATCCATGTGCCACTAGTAGATAGCCATGTATTTGCAGTTGTTGGCTTGTTCAGCGCGCCAGACGCTGTTATTACAAGCGTGCCGCTTGTTGCTGCCGTGTAGTATCCGCTTAAGCTGTAACCAGTGCGGGTTGCCGTTATGCCAGTGATTGCGTAAACGGTTACGCCGTCGTTATTATAGGCAGGCGCACTTGCTGCATAATATAGCGTGCTGCTATCGTACATAGCGTAGATTTTGCCAGAACTGGTTACTGTGTAAGTGCCGCCGCTGTACGTAAAGGCAAGGCTGCCGCTGTTTGCACTAACTGTAACTTCGTAGTAGTTTGCCCTACTATCTAGAGATAAGGTTACGCTATTAGTATTTGTGTAAAGTTTAGCTGTGCCAGCACTATCCGTTAAAGTACTAGCATTATTAAGAATATAATAGCTTTCGCCATTTGCATTAACTATTGTGTAGCCAGTGCGCTCAAAGGTAATTTTATTTACTGTATATGCGCCGCTAATACCCACATATGGCTGAGTAGCCGTGCCGTTGTAGAAGTACAATGCACTGCGGTTGTATGCAGCATAAAGATGAATACTTGTTGCGCCGCTAAGGCTAGCCGTAGAGGTGCTGCTGCTGTTGTATGTAATGGTTACATTGGTACTTGTTGCGTTAACTTTTAGCTCGTACAAGTTAGCCGCCCACTGAGCTGTTAGGGTTATAGTTGTATTTGTAGTGGCTAAGTTTTTAACTGATGCTTTATCTGCATAAGATGCGCCGTTGCTGCCACTCCAGCCAGTAAATGTATAGTAAGAAAGCACAAAGCTGTTTGCAGTTAGCGTGTATGTTGTATCATAATCACAAGTCATGCTTGTCATGCTGCCAGTAGGCGTTTTACTATCTATAGAGCCAGCTGCAAATTTAATAGTATAGGTTATAGGCGTCCAGATTGCATAAAGGGTTAAATCTGAGGTGCGTTTGGTTACAGTGCCGCCAAGCTTATAAGTTGTGCCTGTGCCTGCCGCTGCTGTGTTCCAGCTAGATAGCGTCCAGCCGGTTAGTGTAAACATGTTGGTTGCAGTTGCAAGAGTAACGCTATCGGTGTACTTATGGCTTGCGCTTGTTGTGCCATCTGTTGTAACTGTGGCGCTTGCGCTTGTAGGCTTGTTAGCATTATAGGTAATTTTGTAGCTGTTTTCTGTCCACTGCGCAGTTAGGGTAATGTTGCCGTAAGTGCCAGCAGCAACAGTTAAAGTTCTTTTTTCGCTGCCAGTAACTGTGGTTGGAAGGGTGCTGCTATGGTAACTGTCTGCCCAAGCAACTGTCCAGCCGCCAAAGGTATAGCCAGTGCGGGTAGGATTAGTTATGTCTAGAGTAAGCTCTGTGTTGTAAGTGTAGTTGGTGTTTACAGTTGTTGTGTCCAATGTTCCGCTATTTGCGTCAAAAGTGATATCGTATCTGTTTGCTTGCCATACGGCATAGAGAGTGATTGTCGCACCGTTTGTGTCTTGAACACCTGCATTCTCCGCTAATGTGCTAACTGGATATGATGTGCTTAAATTATATGTCACACCACTTGACGAAGATGTTCCCCAACCTGTAAGAGTGTAACCTGTGCGATAAATTCCATCATTAGTTCCTGCCGGTGTGATTGAATCTGTATATGCGGCGGCGTTAAAGAGTGTCTGTAAAGATATTGCCGCAAAAGGTGATGATGAGCCTCGTGAATCCGCTGCACCTAAATAAATTGGATATGCAGGGGTGTCAGAAGGTGAAGCCGTCCCATTCATCGAAATATTTGTGGATGTCCCCAAAGCGGTGCATGTCCAAGAAGTTGATGAAGCGGTCCATGTGTATGTTACAGTAATATTTTCTCCCGCTGTAATTTTGTTGCTTGAAGAAGTATCAACATTCCCACTTTGCATATAAACCCGCAAAGTGTTGCTTGCGGATATTTCCACATTTAAAACAGCGTTCCCACTTGAATAGTTCCCAAAAATAAGATATCGACTGCCCAAGGTTGTAACCTTAAATGTAACACTAATACTGAAATCTTTAGTCCAATCAAT
>CAYTHL010000027.1:0-17406 GCA_964437615.1 uncultured Lachnospiraceae bacterium
TAGCGAGCGAGAACCCATAGCCATGCTACAATCAGACAACCTAAATATGGCTTATTATATTGTGGATACCAGCCTAAAGGTGCTAGATATAGTGCCTGCAATCACCACCGAATACAACTTGCCAGTACTTTCTTGCCAAGATACTATTGGCACATATTCGGCAGGTCAAACAGTAAATAATAGCACTCTTAAAGGCTATTTGGCAGATTTTGTAACTGCCGCATACAGCGTCAATGCCGACACATCGTCCTTGTATCAGGTTGTGCTAACCGACGTATTTAAAATACAAAGCATACAACTATACACTTATACAAGTGACAACCAAACAGGCTCTTCTGCAGTCCATTCTGATTTTAGGTGCAAGTTTGTTGCCCTTGCAGATAATGGTGCCCAAATTACATTTGATGTGTTTAGCATAAACCAAAACTTTACCGGAGCAGACTTTTTAAGTAAAATAAAAGCGGCTCTTTTGGCATTTAAAAATGTACAACAAGAAGGAGATTTACAAGCTCAAACTGTAGAAGTATACTATAGTCAAGAGTTTTCGGCTATTGCAGCAAATATTGTACTAGACTCTCAAGATGGCACAAACTAGCAATAAAAGTAGGGTTAAATAACCCTATTTTTTATTTTTGTAGTAAAATGGGGTTATTTATTTGACAATTTTTCTTACAAAGTTTATACTAAAATCAGTTAATTCTTGCAAGACAAGTAATTAATAAGGTTAAAATATTATCTTTTATCATACACTACAAAGGTAAGGTAATGACAAAAAGGCAAACTGTTATAATAGATATAGGCTCATTTAGCATAGTTACCCTTATGGGCGAGCGCGGCGTTAACAATTCGTTTAAAGTAGTCGGTAAGGGCGAGGTTAACTATGACGGTTTTTCTAACGGCAAGTTTTTTGACCCTCAAAGTTTAAAAAATGTAATCGCCATGAGTATTAGCCAAGCCGAAATGTCTAGCGGCTTGCGTGTGCAAGAAGTTTTTGTTGGTGTTCCTGCCGAGTTTTGCAACATAAGATGTTCAGACCAAACCTTGCAGTTTGGCAAAAGCAAAAAAGTCCGCGAGCAAGATATAGACCAACTTATGGTAATGGGCGCCAAAAAACATCCAACATACACCATAATAAATAGTTCTGTAATTTACTACACAACAGATAATAACAAACGGGTAATAGACCCAATTGGCGTAAGCACATCATCGCTAACCGGCAAAATTAGCTATGCTTATGCCGAAAACAATTTTATAGATTTTATCACTCAAATTTTAAGCGACATTGGTATAAAGGAAGTTCATTTTATCGCCTCAAATTTGGCCGAAATGCTGTATCTGGTAGAGCCTCAGGCCCGAGATAGATATGCCATTTTGGTGGATATAGGATACATAACCACTGCGGTGGCAGTTGGCCAAGGGGACGGATTGTTGTTTTTAAATAGTTTCTCGCTTGGTGGCGGACATATCACGGGCGACTTAGCCCAAGTGCTTAAAATGCCGTTTACTCAGGCCGAAAGTCTTAAACGCAAAGTTGTTTTAAACTGGCAAGCGGCAGACACCGACGTCTACGAGGTTATGGGCAAGGAATTTGTTACAACCTATTCTGCCAAAGCCGCAAACGAAATTGTAGAGGCTAGACTAGAAACTATCGCCACATACATAGCCAAGTGTTTGGATAGGTGCAAGTACGAATTTCCAGACTACTTGCCAGTGCTGGTTACCGGCGGTGGCGCCAACTACATAAACGGCGCAAAAGATGTGCTTAGTCGCAAACTTGGACGCAAAGTTCAGTTTGTTTGTCCACCACTAGCAGATGGCAATAGGCCAGATTATTCTTCTGAAATTGCAATGTTAGATGCAGCAATAAAAGTGTCAGAAGGTTTACTAAACATAATTTATTAAAGGGAGTAGATAATATGGAATTTAGCGAACAAAACCCAGTTTGTAAAATACTTGTTATTGGTGTAGGTGGTGGCGGCTGCAACGCAGTTAACCGCATGATAGCCGAAAACATAAAGAGCGCACAGTTTGTTGCCGTAAACACAGATAAGCAGGCACTTATGATGAACAACGCACCAGTACAAATACAAATTGGTGAAAAACTTACTCGTGGGCTAGGAGCTGGTGCAGACCCAGAAGTTGGTCGCAAAGCCGCAGAAGAGAGCAGAGCCGCTATTGCAGAAAAACTAAAGGGCGTAGACCTTGTGTTTATCACGGCCGGCATGGGTGGTGGCACAGGCACAGGCGCAGCCCCAGTTATTGCAAGTATTGCCAAAGAAATGGGCATTTTAACAATCGCCGTTGTAACCAAACCGTTTGAGTTTGAGGGCAGAATACGTATGCAAAACGCCGAAGGCGGCATAAAAAGCCTAAGCAAAGCCGTAGACACCCTTGTGGTTATCCCTAACGAACGCCTTTTGGAAGTTGTACCTAGCGGCACAAGCGTTGTTGACGCCTTTAAGTATGCCGACGATGTGCTGCGTCAAGGCATTCAAGGTATTGCCGACCTAATTGCTACCCCAAGCCTAATTAACCTAGACTTTGCCGACGTAAGAACAGTTATGAAAAACCGCGGTTTAGCACACATGGGCATTGGTGTAGGCAAGGGCGATAATCGCAATATAGACGCCGTTAGAGGAGCTGTAGCAAGTCCGCTATTAGACACAACTATCGAGGGTGCACAAGCCGTTATTATTAATATCACAGGCGGTTACGACCTAACCCTTGGCGAAGTAAACGAGGCAGTTAAACTTGTAAAAGAGGTTATCGACCCACAAGCAAATACAATTTTTGGCGCAACCATAGACGAAAAATTTAAGGGCACAGTTAGCGTAACTATTGTTGCAACTGGCTTTCCGGGCAGCAAGTTTGAAGACGATGAAAATAAAACAAACGCCGCCCAAAAAACTGCCCCAAGTTCTAGCGCTGTTAAAACTGACAGACTTAAATTTAGCGATATTTTGTCTGGCAAAGCCACAGAAACTAAGCCAACAAACTTTGCATCTGAGCAATCAACAGTCCGTCCAGCAACACAAATTAGCTCTTACAGCCAGCCAAAACCAGTTTTTGAGCCGCAGCAGCCTAAACCTCAGCCAGCTGCTACAAACAGCCAACAAGATGACGACGACTTTTTTGATAGCCGCATAGAAATTGACGACAGCGACTTGCCGCCATTTCTCCGCAAAAAATTTAAATAAAATATTTCTAGCCACAAATATTGTAAAACTATAAAGTTTGCCTTATTGGTGGCTTTTTTGTTGCAATCTTTAAAAATAGCGTAAAACGGGCAATATTGGCTAAAAACAGACAAAACTTATTTTTATTTTTGGTGCAACAAAATTATAAAAATTAATATAATTAAACCATGTCAACAATTATAGAGTTATATGTTGTCAGTTATTTTTTGGTAGCATTTTTAATGCAACTTGTAGTAAAAAATGTGCTAGTAACCAAGGCCACATTTTGGAAAATTACAATATTTTCTCTTATTTTTTGCGCCATAAAATTTGTTCAAGACTATTTTGGACTATTAATAGGGTACCAAATATTAATTTGCTCGGTTTACATATGTTTAGGTACAATTTTTGTGCACAAGCAAAACCATATTAGCAAGCTTGCCCAAAGCATCGCAGTGTGCGTATTTTATTATTTGTGTTTGCAAGGTTTAATGTCTGCAATAAGCACATGGATGCTTGGTCAAAACAACTATATAAGCAACCAATATTTAGCCAATATGCTTGGTACCAACCTAATAATTTATTGTTTTGCGTGTGTGGCTGCCGAAAAACTAAAAAATAGCACCAAAATAAAACTTATGCACCAATGCTCATTAAAACTTGGCAAAAAACTTATAAAATTTAATGGTTTTTTAGATACCGGCAACCGTCTAACAGATACCCCTACGGGGCTTCCAGTTGTAGTGGTAAACTTGCAAGCAATAAAAAAATATCTTTCTAGCACTATGTACGCAGATATTTTGTTTGCCACAAATGCCAGCCGAAACTTTAATAGCGTTCACAAACTGCATTACGCCACTGTTAGCGGCACCAGTTATATGACGGTGTTTGTTCCGTCAGACTTTGTAGTTTCGGGCAAACATGTTAAAGTTGCAGTGGGTGTGTCCACCCAAAATTGCACCGACCACGACGCCCTTTTAAATGTGGCCTGTGCATCAATTTCTAGATAGCCCCAGTGGGTATATCAATTTAGTTAAAAAATTATCTTTTAGGAGTGGCAATTATGTTTAAACTACTAATTAACTTTTTTAAAAAGCTAAAACAAGAACAAGTAAATTTTATTGTGCCAGCAAGCGGACTTTTGCCAGAAAAACCAAGCACAGAGCAAGAAAAAGAGCTTGTTAAATTGCTATCTAACGGCGATAATAGCGCCAAGCAAGAGTTAATAGAACGCAATCTGCGGCTAGTGGTGTACACCGCCCAAAAGTTTGAAAACACTGGCATTAGTCTAGAAGACTTAATTAGCGTTGGAACAATTGGGCTAATAAAGGCAGTGGGCAGTTTTAATGGTGACAAAAATATCAAAATGGCTACATACGCCAGCCGTTGCATAGAAAACGAAATTTTAATGCATCTAAGAAAGGTAAACAAAGTTAAACGCGAAGTTAGCATAGATGACCCGCTTAACACCGACAGCGACGGCAACGAACTAAGCATTGCCGATGTGCTTGGCACCGACACCGACTATGTTAGCCAAAACATCTTTGCCGAAGAAGAAACCAAAATTGTTCATCAAGTTTTGTGCGAACTGCCGCAGCGTGAGCGCGAAATTGTAGACATGCGCTATGGCTTTTCTGGCAACAAAGAGATGACCCAAAAGGAAGTTGCCGACAAACTTAATATAAGCCAAAGTTACATAAGCCGCATAGAAAAGAAAATTCTCGGCCGTCTAAAGAAAGAAATCGCCAAATTCGCCTAAACCTAAACCAACTTGTTGAACAATTGTATTTTATATGCTAATTTTTATAAAATCAGTATCAAAAACGCTAAAAAATAGTTCTCGTTATTCCCCTATAGTTATAAATTGCTATATAAGCATTGTTAATAACTTTAAAATACAAAAAACTTTAAAAAACTCAAAAATTTTGCAAAAAGGTCTTGAGGTAACCGTCAAGTTGTGTTATACTAACTTTAATGAAAAGTGTTGATAACTATAGCACTATAAGAGGAGGAAATTATTATGTTATTTCGGGATAAACAAAGTGCAATAGATATTATAGGAAGGACCATAACAACTGGCCTAGCAGATTGTTCTAAGAGACTCCGCGCCAACAAAGAGGTAGTGCTTGTTGCGGTACAAAAATATGGTATGGAACTAAAATATGCATCTAAAAAACTCAAGACAGATAAAGAAGTAGTACTTGCTGCAGTACAAAATCGTGGATGTTGGGCTTTGCCATATGCATCTAAAAAACTCAAAGCCGATAAGGAATTTATGTTAGACGCAATAAAGATAGATAGATATGCTCTACAATATGCATCTGATGAACTCAAAGCCGATAAGGAATTTATGTTAGACGCGGTACAAAATTATGGAGAGGCTCTATGCGATGCATCTAAAAAACTCAAGGCAGATAAAGATGTAGTACTTGCTGCGGTAAAGCAAAGTGGATTTGCTCTACACGATGCATCTGACGGGCTTAAAGCCAACAAAGAAGTTGTAATGGAAGCTATGTTAAACAATCCTGAAGCAATTAAATATGCGGCACCTGAGTTGCAAGAAAACGAAGAGTTTTATAATCAGTGCAAGACAGAGGCCGAGCGCCGCAAAAAAGCTGAAAAATCAACTAGCAAAGCCTCACAACCAGGCGAAGAAGAATAAAACTAATCCAAAAGCCAACAAATATTTAGCAAAGAATACAGAAAAAAATAATTTATAAAAAAATGCCATAAATAACATGGGGCGAACCCAAAAGTTAGACAACTTTATGAGGTTCACTTCAACAAGACTTATGGCATTTTTTATTGTTAACTACAACCTATTATATAACACCTTTTATTGTGTCTATGGCGTTTTTTTCTAGGCGGCTTACTTGGGCTTGACTTATGCCAATTTCATCGCTTATTTCGGTTTGTGTTTTGCCGTCGTAATAGCGCAAAAAAAGTATCTGCCGTTCCCGTTCGTCTAGACTGCTTATTGCGTCCATTAAAGCAGTACGCTCTAGCAGATTGTTTTCGGTATCAATGTCTTTAATTTGGTCCATAACAGTCATGTTGTCGTTGTCGTCGCCATAAACCATGGCTTGCAGGCTAATTGGTTCGCTAATGGCGTCTAGTGCGCAAGCAACATCTCTAACAGGCATGCCCATTTGCTTTGCAATTTCGTTTATACTTGGGTTATAAGAACAATTTTTTAGTAGCTCTTGCTTGGCTTGCATGGCCTTGTAGGCAATATCTCGCATATTTCTAGACACCTTAACGGCGCTGCTATCTCGCAAAAAGCGACGAATTTCGCCAATTATCATTGGCACAGCATAAGTAGAAAACCGCACATTAAGCGACAAATCAAAATTTTCTATGCTTTTTAGTAGGCCTATCATGCCCACCTGAAAAATGTCGTCGGCAATGTCACTTTTAATGTTAAATCGCTGGATTATGCTTAATACCAGCCTAATATTGTACATTACAAATTCTTCTTGCGCACTGGAAACACCGTCCTTTATCTGCCTAAGCAGCTGGTCGGCTTTTTCCTTTGTACATTTTGGTAGCAAGCTAGTATCTACTCCGCAAATAACTACCTTATTTGCCATATTTTTACCCCCTTAACGATTATTTTTCTCTATGGGGCATATTTTTATACCTAGCAATAATTTGTCGAAGCGTGCATACAATAGAGTATGGAAATTAGTTTTTGCGATATCCGTGAAAAAGAAGTTATCAATATTTATGACGGCAAAAAGCTTGGTCATATTATAGACATAATTTTTGATAAAGATACGGGGCAAGTGCAGGGCGTGGTGGTGCCGGGGATAAAAAAGTTTATGCGGCGCGCCGAAGATATTTTTGTGCCAATGGCCAACCTAAAAAAGATAGGTCAAGATGTGCTGCTTGTTAGGCTTGCGCCAATAGAGCAAGAAAAAACGCAGTCTAGGATAGACCAAGCCCAGCAGCAAGAAATGAAAACATATTTAAGATACAAGCGTGTTCCGCCAAAAGAAAATTAGCAAAATTATCTAAAAGATTGCCAAACCACAATATGTTGTGATATACTAATAAAAATAGCACAAAAGGTGGTGGGTATTTTATGTATTGTATTTTTTGCGGTCACGAAGAAAGTAAGGTTATAGACTCGCGTTCGGTGGACGAAACCAACGCAATAAGGCGCCGCCGAGAATGTTTAAAATGCGGCAAAAGATTTACTACCTTTGAAACGGTAGAACTAACCCCAATAATGGTAGTAAAAAGCAATGGCGAGCGGGAACGTTTTGATATAGGCAAAGTTAAGCGTGGCATAGTTAAAGCGTGCGAAAAGCGTCCAATTACCATACATCAAATAGACACTCTTGTAAACCAGATAGAAAAGCAAGTTTACAACAATTTAGAAGACGAAGTGTCTACCAAGGTTATAGGCGAGTATGTAATGGAAGGTCTAAAAGAACTGGACGAAGTAAGTTATGTTCGCTTTGCAAGCGTGTACAAGCAGTTTAAAGATATGTCTACGTTTATAGACTTTATCAACGAGTTTGAAAATATGCTTAAAGAAAAAAAGGTCAAAGCCAAACCTCACAACAAAACATCAAAAAAATTATCTTAATAGGCTAAGCGCCTATTTTTTTTGGTTTTGTGCTAAAAATTTTGCTGGCGTCAAGGCTAAGAGAGATAAATTTTTAAACAATATGCCCAAATTGTTTGCCTTATTACAATAATTTTTGTAAAATATTACTTGCTAAAAGGAGAAATTTATGGAAGACGAACAGTTAGAAGAACTATTTTTAGAGCTAGAAGACGGTTTAGATAAAGCCATTGCCCATCTAGTGGCAGAGTTCAACAATATAAGGGCAGGCAGAGCTAATCCGCATGTTCTAGACAAAATTTTGGTAGATTACTACGGCACCCCAACCCCAATAACTCACATGGCAAATGTGAGCGTTTTTGAGGGTAGGCAGCTTGTAATTAGCCCATGGGACGCCAGCACAGTAAAGGCAATTAACAAAGAGATTATTTCAAGCGACTTAGGGCTAACCCCAACTGATGACGGCAGAACAATAAGGCTTACATTTCCACAACTAACCGAAGAACGCAGAAGAGAACTTGTTAAAAGCACAAAAAAATTGGCAGAAGACGCCAAGGTTGCTTGCCGTAACTGCCGTAGAGATTGCATAGACAGCCTAAAAAAGCTTAAAAATAACGGCCTAAGCGAAGACGAAGTTGCAACCAACGAAACCAAAGTGCAAAAAATGTTAGACAAATATGTTGCTAAAATTGACGCACTTATGGACGAAAAAGAAAAGGATATAATGCAAATTTAATGGCATTAGCTAGCAAAAAAAACAAAAATAGTACGTCAAATAAGGCAAAAATAAATTTGCCAAGCCTAGGCGCAAACGAAATTTTGTGCAAAGTTGTTGGGCTTACATTTGCCGAAGCCCAAAGGGTGTTAGAGCCTTATGGTATTTGTTGCAAAGAGCAGCCTTGCGCTAGTCATGTGCTGCCAAATTCAACAAGTTTAGTAATTGGCTGCATACTTAATGGCAACACGGCAGTTTTGCATATGGGCAGTTTTTTGCTTAGTCCGCAAAAAAATAGTCAGTAAATAAGTAAATTTTTAGGAACAGATATGAAAAGAACTCTTACAAGTTTAGTAATTTTAATAGTTGTTGCGGGCTTTATAGCCCTAAGAATGGTGCATACGGCGTTTTTTGATGTCTTTGTGCTATTGCTTATGATAATCTCGGGCTTTGAGTTTATTAAAGTATACAAACAAATGAACAAACCATTATTTGAGCGGGTGATAATATTTTATCCGCTGCCAGTTGCCGCTGCATACATTTTTTGTGACAGCGTATTTGCCGCAATCATGGTGCAAATACTCACTTTTGTGGTGATATTTATCATGTGCATGGGCATAGAACTTATAATATATGGCGTAAGCTATCGGGCAGGGGGTCAGGCGCCAGAAACTGGCTCGCTACTTGCCGCCACAAAAAACACCCTATCTATAATGTTGTACCCGCTAACAATAATTAGTTTTATGTTTATGCTCAACCATTTTGACAATAATTATTTGTTAGGGTATGTTGTAATAATCGCCATGTTTGCAATAAGTATGCTAACCGACACTTTGGCATTTTTGTTTGGAATGATGGTTAGAAAAAAAGAAAATAGAATACTTATTTCGCCATACATTTCGCCAAACAAAAGCCTAGTTGGCATGATAGCCGGAGTAGTTGGCGGGCTAATTGGCGGAGTTGCGTGCTATTTGCTGTTTTATCAGTATGACGTGCTTGGCTGCGGACTAAACATAATGCTTAGCACAACTAGCGCAATATGTCTATTTACTTTAACGGGCATACTTGGCAGTTTTGCAACCCAATTTGGCGATTTGGTAGAAAGTGCCGTAAAACGCAAGGCCGGCATAAAAGATATAGGCAAAATTTTGCCAGGTCATGGCGGCATTATGGACAGAATTGACGGCGAAATTTTCTGTGGAGTAGTAGTTGCCGCAATGTTCTATGTGTTTTTGCTAGTTTAAACCACGGCTTTAAATTATCAAAAACTAAATTTGTCTTGCATTAAAATTTTGCTAAAACAATAAAATTATAAAGGAATAATATGCTATCTAAAATCTTATACATACTGTTGGCGCTTATAATACTTATGGTACTAATTACTGTTCATGAGTTTGGTCATTATACCGCCGGAAAGATTTTTAAATTTAAGATTAACGAGTTTTCCATAGGGTTTGGTAAAGCAATTTACAAAAAAACCAAAAAGAATGGCGAAGTTTTTTCTATAAGAATTTTGCCGCTTGGCGGTTATTGTTCGTTTGAGGGCGAAGATGAAGACAACCCTGGTGTAGACGCATTTAACAGCCGCCCAGCTTGGCAAAGGCTGATAGTCCTTTTTTCGGGCGTATTTTTTAACTTTATTTTTGGCATTATAACCATAGCTATCTACCTAATGGTGGCTGGCTATGCTGTTCCAGTTGTATCGGCCGCACGAAACACTAGCGGACTACTGCAAAACGACACAATTATTGCAGTAAACGGCAAAAGCATAGAAGCCTATCGCCCCGTAACCGACCTACTAAGTAAAGCATCGGGTAGCACAACAGTTAGCCTAACTGTTATTCGTGACGGCAAAGAGCAAGAAATACTTGTAACCAAAACCGAAGACGAATACTTTTATGTTGCCGACGCCACAAATATCTACCAAAATTTGTATGTGTATAACGAGTCTACAACCGAGTATGACGAAGTAAGTTTAGACTATTTTAGGCAACTTGTAATAAACGCCACCGTCACCACCGACGGCGAAAACGCCATTCCATTGTTAGAGCAAACTTATTATAGGCTTATAGACGGCAACTACCAAGAATATAGTGTGCAGAGCATGATTACAGATAGTGTTCTTTCTTTTGTTAGTGGCACAAAAAGTTTGGGGCTAGTTTATAGCCAAGTTGCAGCAAAATACGGATTTTTTGAGAGCCTACTAAAAGCTTGGCCATTTGCCTTTTATATCTGCGGCATAATTTTAGGGGCGCTAGGCGGACTATTTACGGGCGCCACAAAAGTTAGCGAACTTGGCGGCACAATAACAACCATTTCTACAATCGCCGAATACTCAGCAATCAACCCGCTAATAATTTTGTACTTGTTCCCAATGCTAAGCCTAAACTTGGCGCTGTTTAACATATTGCCAATTCCGGCGCTAGACGGCGCAAGAATGGTTTTTGTGCTGTGGGAGATGATTTTCCGCAAGCCTATAAACCGCAAGGTAGAGGGCTGGATACATACAATTGGGCTATTTGCCTTGCTAGCACTTGTAGTATTTTTGGATATTTACCACTTTTTTATAGTCTAAAATAAATTATAGATAATACACTTATGAAAATCGAAGAAAAGTTGAACTATGCCACGCAAAATAAATATAATTTTTCGCTTAAAAATGCCGAACTAGACAGCGAAACTGATATTTGCGTGTTAGAATTTTTCTACGACGACGGCACAATACTATCGGCAGAAGATAAAAATTGTTGCCAAACGGCGGTAGAAGAGTATTTGCCGCAGTGCTACAAGTATACGCTAAAGTTTATAAAAAACTATGTAGAAAAAAGCGGTTTGTCAGACTACATTGCCGCCTTTTTTGCTACAAATTTTCCCTCAATTAAGTACACAATAAAGTTTGTGGAGCTAGAAAGCGGCACTGCCACAATAGAAATCTCGGGGCTGCAGCAAGAATATGTGCAAGGTAAAAACGTAAGTGGCAAGCTTGCCGACGCCGTAAGCCAAAAGTTTAAGCAAAAATTTGCCATAAATTTTATTTTTAACCAGCCAAAAGACGATGCTTTAGACTATATCGACGACGCCCCATTATCTGTCTATGTGCCGACGCCAAAAACAATAGAGGTAACCGACATTACGCCAGTTATTGGCGAAGAAATTTTAGTTCCCGCAACGTATATTAGAGATAGTGTTAGAGTTGGCAATTTTGTTACCATTTGCGGAAAACTTACCGAGTGTGCCATAAGATATACCAAACCTAAAAAACTGCCCGATGGCTTGACTGAGGAGCAAGCGGCAGAATATTTTGGTCAAGATGACGTACCGCTAGCCGAAAGGCTAGACGCCGGACAAAAAATTATCTTTAAGTTTAAGCTAGAGGACTTTACCGGCTCAGTTGTCGGCAATTATTTTGCCAAAAAGGAAGATTATCCCGCATTAGTGCAACTTTCGGCCGGCATGGCAGCCATTATGCAAGGCAACATTGTCGAAAATAAGTTTACAAACAAGCCAGAATTTAGGCCAACAAAAATAAGTTTGTGCGCCTTGCCTCAAAAATGGGAAGAAGAAATAGATTATTTAACCGAAAAGCCTTTTTACGAGTTTATAAAGCCACAGCCAATAGTTCAAACCGACCAAGTGGGTTTTTTTAGTTTGGGCAAAACCCAAAAAGTTGCTCCATATCTTTTAAGCCACCAAGTTGTTGTATTCGACTTTGAAACCACCGGCCTAAACCCTTATCAAGGGGATAAAATTGTAGAAATCGGCGCAGTTAAGCTGGTAAATGGCGTTATCACCGAGCAATTTCAAACCATGGTTGACCCTAAAATGCCTATGCCAGAAAAAACTTCGCAAAAAAATCATATTTACGACGAAGACCTTGTAGGCGCGCCAACTATCAGCCAAGCTATGCAAGATTTTTACAAATTTACTCGTGGTTGCGTGCTTTCTGGTTACAATATTGTCGGATTTGACAACATATTTTTAAATCTAGCGGGCAGGGCTTGCAGATACAACTTTGACAATCCCGTTTTAGACTGCTATCCGCTTGCGCAAAAGAGCATAAAAAGTGTAAAAAATTATAAGCTTGGCACTATCGCCAAATTTTTGGGTGTAGAACTTAAAAACGCCCACCGCGCGTTAGCCGACACAATTGCCACCGCCGAAGTGTTAATTAAGCTTGCCGACAATATAGATGAATAGGTAAAATTACCAGAAATTATCTAACTTTTTTGCATAAAACACTTGCTAAAAGGCAAAAATTGGTGTATTATACATGTATTAAGGCTAAATGTTTGAGCAACCGCAAGGTTGCTTAATTTTTTGAAAATTAGTCAAAGGGGGCATTTGTGAGCAAAACAAAAACTATAGCCGAACGTAGCGAAGAGTTCTTGCGTCCAATAATTTCTAATCTTGGCTACAATTTGGTTGCTGTAGATTACGAAAAAAAGCAAAACGGATATAATCTTACTGTGTACATAGACACAGAAAAGGAAGGGGGCATTAGTCTAGACGACTGCGAGATTGTCCATCACGCAATAGACGACCCGCTAGACGAGCTTAACCCAACTAACGACGCGCCATATACACTTAATGTGTCGTCCTGCGGCCTAGACTGGGCATTTAGAACTAACGCCGACTATCAAAAAAATATAGGTAATATGGTAGATGTCAGCTTATATGCGCCAGTTAACCGCAAGAAAAATCATACGGGCATATTAAAAGCGTATAATGACGATTCGGTTACAATTTTGGCAAAAGAAGAACTAACTTTGCCAAGAAAATCAATATCAAAAATTTGTAAACACATAGATTTTTAGGAGGATAAAAACAAAACATGGTAAACAAAGATTTCTTTCAAGCATTAGAAGATTTGGAAGCAGAAAAAGGAATAAAAAAGGAGTATTTTTTGGATAGCCTAGCGGCCGCCCTAACCAGCGCCTACAAAAAGAACTACGGCGAGGGTAGACAAATAGAAATTAAGCTTAATCCAGAAAAAAATACAATTAGAGCAATTGCCTATCGCACAATAGTAGAAGAGGTAGAAGACCCAGACCTAGAAATTAGTTTAGAAGAAGCTAAAAAAATTAAGAAAACTGCAAAACTTGGCGAGCAAATTGCTGAGGAGTTTTCTCCAAAGGATTTTGGCAGAATTGCTGCTGGTGCGGCTAAGCAAGTTGTTACTCAAAAACTAAGAGAAGAAGAGCGCAACCTTGCTTTTGGCGAACTTGAAGGCAAGGTAGACACCCTAATTAGCGGTGTAATTCGCCGCAACGATAGCGAAATTGTCTATTTAGAACTTGCCGGCACTGCAATTGAAGGTGTGCTTATGCCATCTGACCAAATTCCGGGCGAAAGCTACAACATAGGCGACAGGCTTAGAGTGTACATCAAAAAGCTGCGTGAAACAGCACATGGTGTGCAAGCCCTTGTTTCTAGGTCTCATTCTAATTTTGTTAAAAAGTTATTTGAACTAGAAATCCCAGAAATCCAAGCCGGAATTGTCGAAATTAAAAGCGTGTCTAGAGAGGCTGGGCAGCGCACAAAAATATCTATCGCTAGCAAAGACCCATCAGTAGATGCACTTGGTGCTTGTGTTGGTCAAAAAGGCACTAGGGTAAACAGCATTGTCAGCGCCCTTAACGGCGAAAAAATAGACATTGTTTTATATTCTGACGACATTTTTGAGTATATTGCGCGCGCGCTTTCTCCTGCAAAAGTTATTAGCGTAGAGATAGACGAAGCTGCAAAACGAGCAATGGTGGTTGTACCTGACGACAAACTATCGCTTGCAATCGGCAGAAACGGTATTAATGTTAGGCTTGCAGCAAGGCTTACTGGTTGGAAAATAGACGTAAAAAGCGAGTCTAAAGCAAACATAGAAGAAGCCGAAACCGAAAATAATATTGCCAGCACCGAAGAAGTTGGCGACTTGTTTGACGACATAAATCTAGATTAGTTAAAAATTAAAAGGGGGAAAAGTTAGGTTGAAAAAAATTCCTGAGCGTACTTGTATAGTCTGCCGCACAAAGGGCGACAAAGACAAATTTTTGCGAGTAGTTAGGCTTTCTGACGGCACTTACACGCTAGACCCAACTGGCAAAATGTCTGGTCGTGGCGCGTATATTTGTAATAACGATAATTGCGTGCAGAAATGCTTAAAAACCAAAGCCCTAAATAGGGCTTACAAGGCGCAAGTGTCAGACGAAACTTACGTAAGCCTAACTAATAAACTTAGTGGCAAAAATTGATGCGTATGTTGGTTTTGCCAAAAAAAGTAGAGCCATTGTATTTGGCACAAACTCAATAATTAGCGCAGGCAGCAAGTGCAAACTAATTGTAGTTAGCGATAATTTATCTGCCAATGCAGTAAATAAACTAAAAAACATTGCGCCACTTATAATGCTAAACAGCGCCGAGCATACAAGATTATTTGGCAGCGCCGAGGCCGTGGCAATAACTAATCAAAATTTAGCAAACGCCATAACAAAAAATTTAAAAGCAGAGTAAATTAGTACAAATTACTGGGGGTAATTAATTTGACAACAAACAATACTAGCAGCAAAATAGAATTATCGGGCATAAAGACAGTACAAGAAACATTAAGACAAGGTGGTTTAAATAGTTTGGCGGCAAATCTTAAAAGATTGCGCCAGCAGTTAGACCAGTTTAATGCTGTGCTTGCAAAAAAAGAGGCCGAGTTTATTAAAGCTAGCCAACTAGCAAAACCAGCAGAGGACACCCAAACACTTGCGGCTAAACAACAGCCAAAGGTGTCAGTAACTAGCACTCAAACTGCCGCAAAACAAAGCCAGGCTCAACAAGCCACTAAGGTAAGAAAGTTTGAAGATAGCAAGCCGCGCACAAATGGCGTCTATCGCGCTGGTAGTGCCGGAGCTGCAAACGGTAAACCGGGGCAGACTATTGGTCAATTTGGCAAAAAGTCTCAAACTGGTTCAGCAAAACCGGCACAAAGGCTAGGCAAACCAGTTCAAGAAACGCTTGATGCGTCTACCTTAACCAAAAATACACAGCATGTAAAGAAAAAGACTTTTGATAAACCTATCGACGATAGGCATTCTATGAACAAGCGCGCGCTAATAATGCGTGGCTATGTTGCCGACCAATCACTCGCCGACGACGGCGAAAGCTCGGTTATGGGTAGCAAAAAGCGCGGCAAAAAACAGCAAATTGCGCGCAAAGTAGAGGTTGCGCCAGCAATAACTCATGCAGTTATTACAACCGACAATCTAACTGTAAAAATGCTTGCCGAAAAAATTGGCAAACCGGTTACTCAAATTATCAGCAAATTTTTGCTGCTTGGCATGATGGTTAACATAAACAGCAATATCGATTACGCTTCCGCCGAACTTATTGCGGGCGAATTTGGCGTCACCCTAGAAAAGAACGTTGAAAAGACCTACGAGGAGCGCATTGCCGAAATTGTTAAGCAAAACACAAACGAGCAAAATATGCAAACGCGTCCACCAGTTATTACCGTTATGGGCCACGTTGACCACGGTAAAACTTCGCTGCTAGACTGCATTAGAAAAACGCAGGTTGTGTCTGGCGAGGCAGGTGGCATTACCCAGCACATTGGCGCTTACACTGTTACTGTCAACGGCAAAGATATTACATTTATAGACACCCCGGGCCACGAGGCCTTTGTTAGTATGCGTCAACGCGGTGCGCAACTTACCGACATAGCTATACTAGTGGTTGCCGCAGATGACGGCGTAATGCCTCAAACTAAAGAGAGTATTAAGCACATAAAAGCTGCCGGCATTCCTATGATTGTTGCTATCAATAAGATAGACAAAGAGGGCGCAAATGTCGAAAAATTAAAGCAACAGCTTGCCGAAAACGATGTTGTTCCAGAAGAATGGGGCGGCGACGCAATTTTAGTTCCAGTATCTGCTAAAACCGGCGAAAATATCGACAAATTGCTAGAAATGATTTTGTTTGTGGCAGAGTATCAAAACCTTAGGGCAGACCCTACAGCAATGGCAACCGGCTGCATTATAGAGGCTAGGCTAGACAAAGGTCTTGGCGCTGTTGCAACTGTCCTTGTTCAAAATGGCACGCTACGCGTTGGCGACCATGTTGTTATTGGCATGGTTACTGGTAAAATTAGAGCTATGACCAACGACAAGGGCGAGCGTGTAAAATCGGCGGGTCCAAGTTCGCCAGTTGCAATTATTGGTCTTTCTGGCGTTCCAAACGCTGGTGACACACTTTATAGCGTTGACGAAAAGATGAGCAAAAATCTTGCTATCGAAAGGCAAGAACTTGCAAGGTCTAACATGATTAAGGGTGCCGACCTATCTATAGACAGCCTAATGAACAAGATTGCCGACAGCAATTTTAAGGACTACAATGTAATAGTAAAGGGCGATGTTCAAGGCTCTGTCGAAGCGCTTAAACAATCACTTTCTGCACTCCAAAACGAAGAGGTTAAGGTTAGATGCATTCATGGCGGCGTAGGCAATATCACCGAAAATGATGTTAGCCTAGCTGTGGCAGCAAACGCGCTAATTATTGCCTTTAATGTAAAAATGGAATTTTCCGCAAAGGTTATTGCCGAAAAGGAACACGTAGAAGTTCATAACTCAAAAATAATTTACGAAGTTCTAGACTATGTAACCCAAAAGATTAACAAAATGCTTACCCCTAAATACAAAGAGGTTGTTATCGGCCATGCCGAAATCCGTATGGTATTTAAGGCCAGCAAGGTTGGCGCTATAGCGGGTAGTTATGTGCTAGACGGCAGAGTAACTAAGGATAGCAAAGTGCGAATAACAAGAGGCGGCAAGCAAATTTACGAAGGTCAAATTGCAAGCTTGCAGCGCGAAAAAGACCAAGCTGCCGAAGTTAAGGCTAAGTTTGAATGTGGCATGACTTTTAAAGACTTTATAGATTTTGCAGAGGGCGACATTGTAGAAGCATAC
>CAYTHL010000028.1:0-9961 GCA_964437615.1 uncultured Lachnospiraceae bacterium
TTTACTAAATCGTAAATGACTGAAGTGCAGCCCCCAGCGACGCCGTTATGCACAAATTAATGCACAAAAAACTATTTGGGTTCGACGCAAAGCTTAACCCTCGCCACAACACCCTTGTATAGCTTAATAGATAGGTCGTACACACCAACGCGCTTGATTGTTTCTAGTTCTATTTGTTTGCGGTCTATTTTGTAACCTAGGTTGGCAAGTTCGGCCTCTACTTGAGCTGCCGACACCGACCCGAAAGCCTTGCCGCTTTTGCCCACATCTAGTTTGACGGTGATAGACAGTTCTTGCAACTTTTTTGCAAGCGCTTTAGCTTCGGCCGTTTCGGCGCTAATGCGGTCTGCCTCGGCTTTTTTGCGTGCGTTATTAATATTTAGGTTGCCCGCGTTTGCTGGAACAGCCAACCCGTTTTTAAAAAGATAGTTGTTGGCATAACCGTCAGAAACATTAATTACGTCGCCGCGCTTGCCTTGGCTTTTTACATCAGCCGTTAAAATAACCTTCATAAGTTAATCTCCTTGAAAAAATAATAGCAAATTTTTGCCATGCTGTCAATTATTAACTTATATAATTTAGCATTTTGCATTTTATAGAAAGTATAAACGCCAATAAACTATGCAACTAACATGTATTTATTTTTTATAATTTGTAAAAAATAAAATAAAGAGTTAATAATGCTTCATTTATCTAGTTTCTGGACTTTGGCAAGAAGTTTGGATTAAGAGAAGTGAGCAAAGTTATTTGACTGCCCAGAGTTTAAATGGGTACCCAACAAAAATTTTATTAAAAGTTTTGTTGGGAGAGGAGGTGCCACGCCAAGCACCAAGGGTTTGCCCTTATGGCAAAACCGACGACGAGGCGTTGGTACCAACGAGCAAATGTTCTTGCGAGCGCACTATTAACCAAAATCCTTGCCAAAGGAATGTTATGTATGATCTCAAATGCCGCCGAGAAGGCTGCCAATTTAATCAAAACTGCTGTTGCACAGCAAAAAAAATAACAGTGGGCAAAACTGCCAACTGTCAAAGTTATGTACCTAGCGAAGACTATCACAAAAAAGAAAAGAGCAAACTAAAACAGAGGGCGCTAAGATGTACAACCATGGTGGACTGCAAAGCTACTGGCTGTATTTTTAACACTGCCGGCAAGTGCATAGCCAACGGCATAACAGTGGAAACGCTAGATAATAACGAACCTGAATGCTGCACAATTAAACTAAAATAAAACTAGTAAAAATTAATTGCCTAGGTAATATTCCATATAAGGAGTTGCTTTGTCATAGTTGTCTTTGCTAGAAAGCACAACTCTAATTATGGCGGATTTTTCTGTATTATTAAATGTTTTTAGTACCCTATCTTCTATCTGCTGCAAGATTGATAGGTTTTTGCCATAATCGGCGTCTTCAAAAACAGGAGCTGTGCCCAAATATTCTATACTAAAACAATCCATAATGTTTGTCTTGCCCAATTTGCAATCCTGTGCATTTGCCCACATAAAAGGCCTACCACCTATGGTTATTACATCTACGTCGGCCTCGGCTTGGCGCCAGCCGCCGCCGTCTACAAATACGCATTTACCTTTGTTATGATGCACAAAATTTTTAAATGGAATAACTTTTGCCGATTTTACATAACTAGAATTTTTGTTATAGGCAAGCTTAATTCCAGCAATCAAACCCCGCTCATCACTACTAGGAAGTGGCAACATGTAGCCACAATCATTGGCAGCCCACATGTTGCCTTTAATATTTAAATCTTTATTTCGCAGCGCAAAAGAGTCGCCATAAAGGGCAAACGGGTCGTCAATGTCTTGGGGCATAAGGTCTGCTGCAAACTGATGCTTTATTGCTATAAATGTGCTATAATATTTTTGATAGTCACCGCAACTTGGCAAAAATACTCTTACAACAATATCATTACTCTTGGGCATATCATTCTCCTTTTACAAATTTAGTTTATATCATAAAGCGTATTTTGTCAATAATAAAACTTGCGCCACAAATTTTGTTTTTGCAAGCAAAAAGGCCATTTTTTTGCCAAGATGACCTTTTTAAAACTTCACACTTAGTTTTTTTGATTGCTTTACTATTTAAGTTCTACAACTGCACCAGCAGCTTTAAACTTCTCTACCATTTCGTTAGCAGCTTCTTTAGAAACGTTCTCTTTGATAGTGCTTGGAGCATTATCTGCCATAGCCTTAGACTCTGCAAGGCCAAGACCTGTAATATCTCTAATAACTCTGATAACGTCAATTTTCTTTGCGCCAACCTCTTTAAGAACAACTGTAAACTCTGTCTTCTCTTCTTCGACAGGAGCAGCTGCACCACCGGCAGCAGGAGCAGCAACTGCCATAGCAGCAGCGCTAACGCCAAATTCTTCTTCTATAGCCTTAACAAGCTCGTTAAGTTCCATAACAGAAGCACCTTTAATTTCTTCGATGATTTTGTTTTTATCCATTTTTTTGTTTCTCCTTTTAATTTTTTTGTTTTTTAAAATAAATTAAGCTCTTTGTTTAGCCACTTCGCTAATAGCAACAGCCAGTGAGCGCATAGGGCTTGTAAGCAACCCAAGTAATTGCGCAACCAAAACTTCTTTTGACGGAACTTTACTTAATGCTTCCATTTGGGCTTGGTTATAGTACTTGCCTTCTACCCAGCCAGATTTAACTTTAAGTACCTTGTATTTTGCGGCACCGTCAACGGCAATCTTGGCAGGAATTATTGCATCGCTAGCATGAAAAGCCACAGCTGTTGTGCCTTCTAGGTCGGCATCTGGAAAATTTATGCCAAGTTCGTTAAAGGCAATTTTTAAAAGACGGTTTTTGTAAACTTTATATACGGCACCGGCTTCACGATAAGCATTTCTTAACTCGCTAACCTGCTCTACTGTTAAGCCCTTGTAATCTACAAGAACAATGCTAGCAGCACCAGCGGCATGGCTTTTGATTTCTTCAACAAGTAGCTTTTTGTTCTCAAAATTTGCAGACATGTGTATTCCTCCCTTTTATTTAGTGTGAAGATAAATAAAAAATCCTTGCAAACGCCAAACTGCGAGCAAGGAGAAGATTTCACTTTGCATCACACCTCGGTAAGATATTAAGGGCAAGCCCACTTACTGTCTTTGGCGAGAAAAATATTTTATTTACATAGTAATTATACACAAAAAACTGGCGTTGTCAACCACTTTTTTGCAAAAAGTCAATCTTTTACAACTTATTTTTGCCAAATTTTAATGGCATTTAAATTTTAGCAAAAATATCTACTTATGGTATTGTTTATATATAAAAATAGTTATAAGCACCATTTACATTTTGCTTGATAGCAGTTTAAATGATACTTTTAATAAAGCGGCAGATAGGGTTTACCATTGTAATGTATATTGTTTTTGCTGTAGCCACAGTGCCAATGTAAAGCATAAAAAAATAATTTTAACCAATAAAAAAGTCTAGCGCAATGCTAGACTTTTTTGTTTAACTAAACTATTTATTGCTTTTAAGTTTTTTGTAAGTAATTTGACGAATTATTGCCCATGCAATGTCTACTGCAAGTAGTAGTACAAAGATAATAACAGCAACAATTACGCCATACTCTACTGAGTAAAGTGTAGTTCCCATGTCTGTGTTCATTAGCCCGCAGAAAGAGTTAACTCCGCCAAATGCAACAAATGCAAATACAGTTGTTAGTGCAAGTAGCCCTAAGATAACCCATTCTGGCCAGTCGCGTCTAATTTTTAGCACTTTAAGGTCTATAAGCAGTTTAACAACGCAGAACAAAACTGTTAGGCTAAGCAAAACTATTAGTGCAATAACGCCAGTCTTTGCCATGTTATACGAAGATAGATACTTGCCGGTAAGTGCCGATGTGTCTTCGGTTAAAATGCGGTAACCAGTAAAGGTTTCGTTAGCAACCGAAATTGTGAAGAATGGCGAGCCCAAAAATACAAAGCCAAGCAAACTAGACAAAAATGCAATTGTTGTAGAAATATGTCTTCTCATAAATTTTCCTCCTAAAATTATTATATTTATATTAGCACCATTCTAGTTAAACAAGCAACCAAATTTAACTATTTTTTTAAAATTTTATTAGCAGTAAGTAAATTTGGTTTGTTGTAATTTGCCATTTGAGCCAAAAAGAGGATACCATTCCATAAATACAACCAGTTTTTATTTAAAACAAGAAACTTTTTTATAAAGTTGCTAAGCGTCTAGATGTTTTTGCGCAGATTTTTGATAAAGAACAAGAAAGGCGGGCTATTATCAGCCCCGATTTTAGTTGTTACCTAATTGGCCTATAAAAAATGCCAAGAAATGGGTTTTTGAGGAAAGTTTGGAACAAGAACAAGGAGCAAATAAAAAATGGGACAGGAGTTTAATATTGCCTAAATGACTGTTCCATTTGTTTTACCTACTTTTATCAATATATAACCAGATATTTTTGCGCAGATTTTTAATAAAGAACAAGAAAGGCGGGCTATTATCTGCCCCGATTTTAGTTGTTACCTAATTGGCCTATAAAAAATGCCAAGAAATGGGTTTTTGAGGGAAGTTTGGAACAAATAACTTTACTATAAAGTTGCCAAGCATCTAGAAGTTTTTGCGCAGATTTTTGATAAAGAACAAGAAAGGCAAGCTATTATCAGCCCCGATTTTAGTTGTTGCCTAAATGAGGGGTTGTAATAGCCTGCCTGCCGCAGTTATTTACAAAAAGATGCGCAAAAACTAGGCGCGGACTTTGATGCCAGGCCCCATAGTACTAGCCACAGAAACACTGCGGAAATAAATTCCTTTGGCAGCTTGTGGCTTTGCTTTTAAAAGCGCATCCATTACAGAATTGTAGTTTTCTTGCAATTTGGCAACGCCAAAACTCTTTTTGCCAATTACAACGTGGATAATACCGAATTTGTCTAGACGATATTCTACTTTACCAGCTTTTATATCTTTGATAGCCTTTGCAACATCTGGAGTAACCGTGCCACTCTTTGGGTTAGGCATTAAGCCTCTAGGCCCAAGAATACGAGCAATTCTACCAACCAAGCCCATCATATCTGGGGTGGTGATGCAGGCATCAAAATCTAGCCAGTTTTCTTTTTGAATTTTTTCAATCATGTCTTCGGCACCAACAAAGTCTGCGCCATTTGCTTTTGCAATGTCTGCCTTGTCGCCCTTAGCGATAACCAAAACTTTTACGCTTTTACCAGTTCCGTTTGGTAATACCACGCTACCGCGAACTTGCTGGTCTGCATTTTTTGGGTCTACGCCAAGTTTTACATGAAGTTCGATAGTTTCATCAAACTTTGCCGTTGATGTTTCTATTGCAAGGTTAAGAGCATCAGCAACATCATACATTTTGCTGTGTTCTATTTTGCTTGCAGCTTCTACATACTTTTTACCGTGTTTCATATGCTCTCCTCCCTTACTCTTCTACCGTAACGCCCATGCTGCGAGCTGTGCCTTTAACCATGCTAATTGCTGCCTCTAAGCTTGCTGCGTTAAGGTCTGGCATTTTGGTTTTAGCAATTTCCTCTACCTGAGCTTTGGTAAGTTTGCCGACTTTTTCTCTGTTTGGCTTGCCACTTGCATGCTCTAAGCCTAAAGCCTTTTTAATTAGCACTGCAACTGGTGGAGTCTTTAACTCGAAAGTAAAAGACCTGTCTGCATAGATAGTCATTACAACTGGGATAATTAGCCCAGCTTGTGATGCTGTCTTTTCGTTGAATTCCTTAACAAACATGCCAAGGTTGATGCCAAAAGGTCCTAACCTAGAACCAACTGGCGGAGCTGCCGTTGCCTTACCTGCAGGAAGCTGCAATTTGACAACTGCTGTAATTTTTTTGACTGGTGCCATATTGTTCTCCTTTGTGCCACTGGGCACAACGTGGTTTAATTGATGCGTTAAAAATTTCACATCTCCCACAACTATATATTACCACCGGTAGTCAGCCGATAATAACCTTGTTTATTTGATTGCGTTTAGCCGCAATCATATTTGCTAACTAGCAACTTGTTTGGGTTCTCTGTCTGTAAATGAGTGCTGCGGCAAGCGCCCACGGGCGCCGCTATAAACAAAAAGACAATTAAATTACCTCTATTTGGTCAAAATCTAACTCAACAGGCGTAGGCCTTCCAAACATCTCTACACTTACGCGGCACTTTTGAGCCTCGGCATCTACTGCCAAAACTTCGCCAACAAAGCCTTCGAGTGGGCCTGAGATAACTTTTATTTTGTCGCCAACCGATACTTTTATATCTAGTACAACTTTTTCTAGACGCATGCGCCTAATTTCCTCATCGGTAAGCGGCAAAGGTCTGCCGGCTGGGCCGACAAAACCAGTAACGCCACGCGTGTTTACAATGCTATGCCACAAGGTATCTCTATAACGCATTTTTAATAGCACATAGCACGGAAACATTTTGCGTTGAACAACTTTCTTTTTGCCATTTTTTTCTTCTATTACGTCTTCCATAGGAATACGCACTTCCAAAATGTCATCTTGCAAACCGTTTTTTTCTACCAGTTTGTTGATGCCGTCCACTACCATGGTTTCGTACCCGGTAAAGGTGTGGATAATATACCACTTTGCTTCTTCTTTTTCTGCCATAAACCTACTTCCTTTTATTATTCTCCGATGCCCATTATAAGCTTGATTATCCAGCTAAAAAAGCTGTCTATGCCAAAAATTACAACGCCAAAAATTAATACAACGGCAAGTACCATGCCGGTATTTTTTATAACAGTGCCAAAAGTTGGCCAACTAACCTTTTTTAGTTCGCTAACCGTTTCTTTTGCGCGATTACGCTTTGGCTTTGCAGATTTTGCAGAATTCTTTTTGTTTTTAGAATTTTTTTCTGCCTTGGCGTTTTTGCTTGCTGGCTGCTTAGATGACTTTTCGGCGTTTGTCTGCTTTTTGCTAGGCTTTTCTGCGGCGTAAACTACATCATCTTTGGTTTCGTCTTGCTCGGCAACTTCTATAGGCGTTTCTTCTTCTGCAATAGCCTGAACATTTTTATTTTTTGCCATAATAGCTCCTATGGATTAATTATTTTGTTTCCTTATGTGCAGTATGCTTTTTGCAGAATGGGCAGTACTTATTAAATGTTAAACGGTCTGGGTCATTCTTTTTATTTTTGTAGTTATCATAATTGCGGTTTTTGCATTCTGTACATTCTAGAGTTATTTTAGTTCTCATGATTTTTCTCCCAAAAAATTAACACCCCCGCTGGGTGGTGTACCGACAATATAACACATTTACAAAATGTTGTCAATAAAAAGTTTAAAATTTTTCAACTTTATTTTAGTTGTTGGGCGCGTTTTTGTCTAATTTCTACTTTTAGTAGGCTTTTGGGGTTGTCAAAACGTATATATTTGCCGCTAACCTGCTCTTTAAAAAGGCTATTTATTACCCCAAATATATAATCTTTTAGGTCTTTTATATCATTTAATGTTAGTTTGCTAGCGCTATTTTCAAATTTTTCGCCAGCAAAACTGTTTTGCGTGTCTGTTTTGGTGCGTTTTATAAATTCATTCTTTGTGCAGTCCTTTACTTTAATAATAGCTATTGTGCCGTCTGCCAAATGAACTTCTATTTGCTTATAGTTATAGTGTATTTGATTAGCAATTTGGTCTTCTAAATAAGATTTTATAACATCAAGAACAAAACTTGCCAGCATTGGCCTTCCCCCTGTCATTGCACACATTTTAACATATTATTATAGCACGGTAACAAGTCCGCAATCAAACATATTTTATGGCTAATTTTAGACAATTGGGGAGAAAAAACACTTATTTTGACAAAAGTTGTCGAAAATGTTTAGACTTTGGTAAAAAATAAAAATGGATAAGTTTACAGATAGTTTAAACGAACTGTTAGAAGACAGCGGCAAAAACCGGCTGACACTGGCCAAAAGTTTGCAGATAGACCCGTCTACCATAAACGGGTATTTTAACAATGGAATAAATCCGCATGTAAATATTGCTATAAAAATTGCAGCCTATTTTGGCTGCTCGCTAGACTATTTGTTTTGTTTAACAGACAGTAAACAAACTAAATTTACCAAGCCCGAAAAATTTGATACTATCATTTTTATACAAAATATTGATAGTTTGCTTGCCGAAGACAAATGCTCTATAAGCAAGCTAATGAAAGATTTGCAAATGGGTGACAAAAACTATTATCACTGGAAAAGTGGCAAAATTCCCAAAATTGGCAATTTGTTAAGCATAGCTAACTATTTTGATGTTGGCCTAGACTGGCTTATTTGTAAGCATTAAGTTTACAGCGGCAAAACGCTTTGAGGTTCTAGAGCTTTGGGATCGGGAAGAATGTTCCCAGCAACAAACTGGTAATATCCCATAGCAGCTATCATGGCGGCGTTGTCGGTACACAATTTTTTTGGCGGAAAGTAAACTTCTGCACCAATTTTGCTTGCCGCGTTTATCATGGCAACTCTAAGATGCTCACTAGCCGAAACTCCCCCTGCAAGGACGATTTTTTTGTGCCCAGTAAGTTTACATGCGTCTATTGTTTTTGTAACAAGTTGCTCTACCGCCTCTGATTGAAAAGAGGCGCAAACATCGGCTATGTTAACTTCTTCGCCACGCTGCGCGCGGTTATGCAGATAGTTTATAACGGCAGTTTTTAGCCCACTGTAAGAAAAGTTTAAGTTCTCGTGCTTTGGGTGAGGATTATTTACAAATTTAATGCACGCCTTGCCCTGTTTGGCAAGCCTTTCGATATTTGGCCCGCCCGGATATTCTAGCCCACACTCTCTGGCAACTTTGTCAAAGGCCTCGCCAACAGCATCATCGCTGGTAGTGCCTAACAGTTTATGCGTTGTGTAACTTGTCTGCTCTATAAGCGCAGTATGCCCGCCAGAAACAATTAAGCACAAAAATGGCGGTTGCAAAGTTTGGCTAGCTATATAGTTTGCGCTAACATGACCTTGTATATGGTTAACTGCTATTAAAGGTTTGCCCGTGGCAAAAGCAAGTGCTTTGGCAAAATTTACTCCAACAATAAGCGCACCAAGCAGCCCCGCCCCATAGGTTACAGCAATTGCATCTATATCCTTAAGCGTAATATTAGCTTCGTCAAGAGCTTGGCTTAAAGCGCCGTCGATGTTCATAACATGGTTGCGGCTGGCAATTTCTGGCACCACCCCGCCATATAACTTATGAATATCTATTTGGCTGGCAATCACATTAGACAACACCTGTCTGCCATTTTTAACAATGGCAACACCAGTGTCGTCGCAGCTACTTTCTATCCCTAAAATATAAATATCTTTAGATAAATTTTCCATATACTTTTCCTATTGAATAGTTATTGCGTCTAAATGACCAAGTGGTAAAAGGGGAACGACGCAGTTATTTGCCCCTACCATTCCTAAATTCCCACTTGGAGAACAGATTTTGGAGCAAGAACAAGGAGTTGCCTTTTTATCCACGCGGAAGTTTAGTTTTGCCTAAATGACCGAGTGGTAAAAGTGGAACGACGCAGTTATTTGCCCCTACCATTCCTAAATTCCCACTTGGAGAACAGATTTTGGAGCAAGAACAAGGAGTTGCCTTTTTATCCACGCGGAAGTTTAGTTTTGCCTAAATGACCAAGTGGTAAAAGGGTAACGACGCAGTTATTTGCCCCTACCATTCCTAAATTCCCACTTGGAGAGCAGATTTGGGAGCAAGAACAAGGAGTTGCCTTTTTATCCACGCGGAAGTTTAGTTTTGCCTAAATGACCAAGTGGTAAAAGGGTAACGACGCAGTTATTTGCCCCTACCATTCCTAAATTCCCACTTGGAGAGCAGATTTTGGAGCAAGAACAAGGAGCGGACATGCTGCTGCGACGCGATTTTACTTTTGCGTAAATGAGTGTTGCGGCAAGCGCCCGCGACGCAGTTATTGCCCTAAATTCCCACTTGGAGAGCAGATTTTGGAGCAAGAACAAGGAGCGGACATGC
>CAYTHL010000028.1:10061-15156 GCA_964437615.1 uncultured Lachnospiraceae bacterium
TTTACTTTTGCGTAAATGAGTGTTGCGGCAAGCGCCCGCGACGCAGTTATTGCCCAAAAGATGCTCTCCAAACAAGTTCGGATAGTATAAATGCATCTAACTCCTCCCCACCGTCTAGTACAGATTGTGCGTTGCTAGTTTCGGTGTTGGTGCGGTGGTCTTTTACTAGGTTGTAGGGGTGAAGAATATAACTGCGTATTTGGCTGCCCCACTCTATTTTTTTGTCTTCGCCGCGCGCCTTTGCCGCTTGGGCTGCCCGCTCGGATTCTTGTTTTTCGGTAAGTTTGCTTGCTAGCATTTTTAGGGCAAATTCCTTGTTTTGCAGCTGACTTCGCTCGTTTTGGCACTGCACCACAATTCCGGTTGGCAAATGAGTAATTCGCACGGCGCTTTCGGTTTTGTTTACATGCTGCCCACCGGCGCCGCTGCTTCGAAAGGTGTCTATACGTAAATCTTCGGGCAAAATTTTAATTTTGGCAGTGTCTTCTATAATAGGCGTAACGTCAACACTGGCAAAACTGGTGTGCCTGCGCTTGTTGGCGTCAAACGGACTAATTCTTACCAGCCTATGCACGCCCTTTTCGGCAGATAAATAGCCATATGCCTTGTTGCCGCTAATTAGCAAACTAATGCTTTTATAGCCAGCGCCTTCGCCAGCCAAGCTATCTACAACTGTCACCTGATAACCCCGGCTATTTGCGTATCTTGTGTACATGCGGCTAAGCATTTCTGCCCAATCTTGGGCTTCTTCTCCGCCCGCCCCCGAATGAATTTCTATAAGGCAATCGGCGTCGTCATACTTGCCACAAAATAAGGTTTGAATATAAAGTTCATCAACCTGTTTTTGCAAGTTTTTTAGTTCTGCCGCCGCCCCCATTTCGTCTAGTTGCTCTAAAGAAAAGTTTTTTATTAATTCGGCAAAATATTCTATACTACTGCAACAATTATCTAGGGCAAACAATGTCTTTTGCAACTCCGATTTTTTCTGCAAAGCAGACTTGGCTTTTCTGCTATCAGCAAAAAAGTCTGCCGAAAGCTCGGCTTTGCTAATACTTTCTATTTGGGCATTTATTTTGGCTCTGTCAAAGACAGTGCATAACAGAGTTATGCTTTTGCTTAATTTGCTCTATGGCTAAATTGTAGTCCATAAAAATAATATATCACAGCAAAAAACTTTTTTCAACTTATTTTTTGCTTATTATCCAATTACTAAAAATGCTGTTACATATTGTTTCGGTAACTATGTTTGATATTTTCTACCGAGGCGGCAATTTTTTCAAAATCATTAAGTAATTTTTTGGCCTGCTCGGCCTTTATAGCGGCTTTGCGATAATCTTCTTGCAATCCCTTACGCATTTTATCTACAATTTCGTCGCCGTAAACCAAAATTTGGCTTTGTATCCACTGAGTACTAAGGTCTATATTATCATGTGGCTTACCATCGTTTACTTTTAGAAACAGTTTTGTATTGTCTGCTACAATTTGATAACTTTCTGGTTTAACATTTCCAACTTTAGTAACAGAAACAACAGTTGGGTTCTTCTCACTAAAAAGAGCTGCTTCTTTTGTGCTGTTTCCGGCAGCGATTGTTCTTAAATAACCATTCCACTTATAGCTGTTAGCAGCAAAGAAGGCGCTAAGTACAGCAATATCTACCGAGCCATAATACAGTTTTAGTTCGCCACGGTCTTTTTTTATTTGCTTTACAACCTTTTCGGCTTGCTTGGTTGTTAATGAATAAAAATTGTCTTGAGTAATCATAAAAAATTCTCCTTATGTTTTAGTCTGCAAATTTGCTTAAAATTTATTGCATTTTTATTCCTTTGTTTATAAAAGAGGGATTAATTATAGTGCCTGTTTTGCATAAATATGTTGTAAATTATTCTCCTATAGACAAAAACCACAAAACTAAAGTTTGCTATGGGCTAAATGCCTTATTGGCTTACTTTTTTTATTTCTGCCATAACAACTCCCTAAATTTTTTGCAAACATTTGTTTTATTGCTATAAGTTTATCATACAAAATAAAGATTTTCAATATTTTTTTAATTTAGTTTTTTGCAACAAAAATGGCGGAGCAAAAATCTGCCGCCAAAAATTAATTAAAAATCCTCATCATCATCTTCGTCATCGTCTTCGCCGTCTTCTAGTTCTTCGTCGGTAAAATCGTCTGGGTCTACATAATCAAAGTCGTCCTCAAAATTTTGATTACCCTCTTCCATTTTACCAAATTCGCCGTCGTCGTCATCGTCAAAATTGTCGTCTATATCATCATCATCTTCGTCGTCTTCTAGTTCGGTTAAGCTGACAAGTTCTACGCCGTCTGGGGTATCGGTTGACTCTTGCCATACTTGCGTCTGCTCGTTTTCTTCTTCGTCGTCGTCTTCGTCGTCCTCATCTTCTACTGGGGCGGGTTTTTCGCCCTTGCTGGCACACTCTTCGCACATGGCAAGGTTAGAGTGCATATAGTTTACCCCACAAACAGGACATATTTCTAGGTCGCTATCGTCGTCATCTTCGGACTGTTCTAGTTTTATTTCTTGCTTACAAACCTTGCACATATCTTCTTCGGCAGGAATGTAATTAAGTTCGCACCTTGGGCATTTTTTATATTTTGGCATAAAAAAATCTCCTATCTGTTTGTTAATTATTGGCTATAAGTTTAGCCGCCAGACAACAATTTTGCTGGGCTTTTAGCTGTATTATATGCTGCTGTTTGCCCGCTTGATTATTATCTTAGCACATATAGTATAACAAAAGAAGAAGATTGTAAACTATTTTTGCTAACAAAATTAACTTTTTTAGCCTTCTAGAAGCATTTTATCTGCTACCAAGGCAATAAATTCGCCATTTGTAGGTTTTTCGTTGTTGCTGTAAACCTTTATCCCAAATACATTGTTGATATTTTCTATCTTACCACGATTCCACGCAACCTCTATTGCATGACGAATAGCACGCTCTACCTTGCTGGCAGATGTTTCAAATTTGCTAGCAATACTAGGATACAATTCTTTTGTAATACTGTTTATAATCTCTGGATTTTTTATAGCCATTTTTATAGCCTCTCGCAAAAATTGATAACCTTTTATATGCGCAGGTATGCCAACGGTTATAAAAATATTGGTTATTCGCTCCTCTAGCTGCTTGTTGCGTGTGACAACTTCGGCGGCATAGGTATCGTACTGACTAGCTAGGCTTGGCGTAAACTTTTCAAACACATCTTCTACCCTTTTAGCTATAACTTGCGGCTCTACCGGCTTTATCATATAATAGCTTGCGCCCATGCCTAACGCCTTTTGTATAAATGTTTCGCTGTAAAGCACGCTTGTTATTATAAATTTTAAGTTTAACCCCCGTGCCTTGCATTCTTCCATAACGGCAAAGCCGTCCTTTTGGCTAAGCATAATATCCATAATTACAACATCTACATCGGGTGCAATTATGTCTAGAAGCTCGCTTCCGTTTTGTGCCTTGCCAATAACTGTGTGACCCATGGCAAGTAATTCCTGCTCAACCAAATTCATTTCTTCTAAATTATCATCGGCAAGAACAATTTTTACTTTTTTATCCATTTATATTCCCCCAAAAAATATTTGCGCCGCAACACCTGCGGACTTAATGCGGCTATAATAACACAAATATTTTCAAAAAAAGAAATTTTTATCAAAAAAATTATGAAGTATTTTCGAAGAATTTTTTGCAATTTGTCGGATTTTATCAAATGGATTTCTGACAGCAAAAAATAAGCCCCAATTTTGCCGAAAAAACATTTATTTTACTTTAATTTCAGAGCATTGCAAATATACTTTTTTAAAATTTGAACTTTTGACAGACTTTTAAGATTATTTTTGCGGCTTTTTGGGCTGCAGTTTTACTCTTTGCACTAAATGCATTTAAATAATTCTATGCTAATAAAAATATGGAGAATATATATGCGCCATATTGTTTGCGTTTTACTAAAGCGTTTTAAATTAGACAACTGCAAAAACACAAAGGTTTTTGGGCTGTTGCCTTGTTGCTGCACAGCAAAAAATACGCCACACAAACTAGTTGTGTGGCACAGCAAAGTTATTCTGGCGGAGACGGTGGGATTTGAACCCACGTGTCAATTTCTTGGCAACCGCATTTCGAGTGCGGCTCGTTACAACCACTTCGATACGTCTCCAAACAATGTATATATTGTAGTTTATTTGCCCCCAAAAAGCAATTAAAAATAAAAATTATATTTAATATTTATAAAAAAATTGCCTATAAATATTTTATAGCCCAAAAATACAAATTTGGGTTACAAAATTGTTAAAAACTACTCTCTTTCGGGAGTAGGATTTTGGTTTTGCCCACATTTTTTCAAATTTTTGCCATTTTTTGTTCGATTTTCCGACAATTTTTGGCTGTAAATTTTGCTTGCCCAAGTGCGGCAATACCCCATTTCGACATTATTCGACAAGTTTTTACCATCGTCCATTTTTTCGACAAAATTATCCATTTGTCCATTTTTAGTATTTTTTGTCATATTTTGTACCTTTTTATCCTTAAATTTGATTAAATTTTGCTAAAACCGCCACCACAAAAACTAGTTTTTAAAAACTTTTTTTAAAATTTTTTACCCATCCGCCGCAAAAACCCCACTTTTTGGACCAATATAATGTTACTAAATTTAACAATTTAACAAAAACCTCAACAGCAGAACCGTAATTATTTATTTAGTGCAACTTTAGTGCAACAATATTCAAAATAGAAACAATTAAAATGGCCACAGCCAAAATTATAGAAAAAATCAACAGAAAAACCGAAAAAATTTTCCTTTTTTTAAAGTCTTTGGAAATTTTTAGACTTTTTATTGAAAGGATAAATGAGATAATTGAGAAAATAAAAGCCGCACCATAAAGTATCAAAACAACTGGTAATAGTATCGCAAGCACTAATGTGGCGGCACCATCACCAAGCAGCAACAGATAAAAAAAGATAAATGCCGCACAAAACATGGCTGCACCTATAACTAAAAAGATGGTTGCTGCAATTGTTGCGCCTTTTTTCTGTTTTGGTGTTTGCAAAGACTGTTTAGTTTGAGTTGCGTTTTTCTCCATAATCTTCCA
>CAYTHL010000029.1:0-3558 GCA_964437615.1 uncultured Lachnospiraceae bacterium
CCGCGTGGATAAAATGACAACTCCTTGTTCTTGCTCCAAAATCCGCGCAAAAAACAAGTTTCTAAAATTTGGTTGCGGTTTAAAATTTTGGAGTAGGCAATACTATCCTTTTTGTTCTTCATCCAAAATCTGCCTATAATTAAAAATTATTTAAATTACCGCGCAAAAAACCCGTTTCTAAAATAGGGGAAAGGCTAAAATCCGCGCAAAAAACAAGTTTTTTTAATAGATAAAGTCTAAACGTTTGGGTTGGACAATAACGGCGGCTTTTGCCAAAATCAAAATTTAAAAAGTTGCAAAAGAGTTAAAAATAATTTACAATTATTTTAAATTAGTATATAATTTATATACTATTTTTTTTGGATGTTTTGGAGCGGTGAAAGAAATTTACGGAAAGGTCATTATAGACATAGCTAGCAGCCTTATAGACAAGGTTTTTGATTATGTGTTGCCGCAAGAGCTTTCAAATATTCCTGTGGGCAGCCGGGTGCTGGTGCCTTTTGGCAGGCAGACAAAAGAGGGCTATTTAATTGGTAAGGCAAACCACACCGATTGCCCGGCAGATAGGCTTAAAAGCATAATTTGCGCTATGGAAGATTTTGCCGTCATCACTCCCGACCAGTTTGAGCTTGCCAAGTTTTTAAAAAAGAAATATAACATTGGTTTTTGCGACTCTATTAGGCTATTTTTGCCAAGCGAAATGCGCAGCGGCAAGGTTAAAGACCTAGTTACAAGAGTTGCATATTTAACCGACGACAAACTTGCCACCGAGTATTTATCTAGTTTGCGAGCAAATGCAACAGCTGCAAGGGGAATAATTGTATATTTGCTAGAAAACGGCTCAGCGCCAACGGCAAAGCTTAACAATATGTTCAATTCGGCGGCACTAAACAAACTTGTGGCAGAAAAAATTGTGGCAATTAAAGAAGTTCCCGTTCTGCGCAAGCCGCTTTCTGATGCGCTAGCTGCAGCAAAACAAGTAACGCTTACACCCGAGCAAAGCCAAATTGTCGAGCGCGTGAGTGCAAAGCCTGGCAACTATCTATTGCACGGCGTAACGGGCAGCGGCAAAACCGAAGTTTATATGGCGCTTATGCAAAGGGTGCTAGAAGCCGGCAAGACGGGCATAATGCTGGTACCAGAAATATCCTTGACGCCCCAAGTCCTTGGCAATTTTAGGTCCAGATTTGGGGATAAAGTTGCGCTTATGCATAGCGGGCTATCTAGCGGCGAGCGTTTTGACGAGTGGAAACGAGTGTTACTTGGGCGGGCGCAGATAGTTGTCGGGGCAAGGTCGGCGGTGTTTAGCCCACTAAAAAACCTTGGGCTAATTGTAATAGACGAGGAGCATGACAGCAGCTACACTAGCGATAGTCACCCACGCTACCACACCATAGAAGTTGCCGAAGAACGGGCGCGAATTTGCGGTTGCAGCTTAGTTTTAGGCTCAGCTACGCCCGATTTAGAAAGCTACCACAAGGCAATAACTGGGCAGTATCAACTGCTAGAGTTGCGGGAACGCATAAATCGCAAGCCCATGCCGCCGCTTACTATTGTAGACACTACCGAAGAAGTCCGCCGTGGCAACAACGGCATATTTAGTGCGGCGCTGCAATCAGCTTTGTCAGATACTCTTAGTAGCGGCAATCAAGCTATGATATTTATAAATCGCCGTGGTTACAGCAGTTTTTTGATGTGCAAGGAGTGTGGATTTGTTGCAAAATGTCAAAATTGCGACACGGCGCTAGTTTATCATAAGCAAGAAAACGCCCTAAAATGTCACTTTTGTGCGGCAAAATACAAGGTTTTTACCCAGTGTCCTGAGTGCGGGTCTACTAACCTAAAACTTGGTAGCGTAGGCACCCAGCAAGTTTGCGAAGAACTGGAAAAGTTATTCCCCGGCACAAAAGTTTTGCGCATGGACAACGACACAACTAGCGGCAAAGACGCTCACTACAAAATATTAAGCAAGTTTAAAGCGGGCGAGGCGCAGGTGCTAGTTGGTACGCAAATGATAGCCAAAGGTCACGATTTTCCGGATGTTACCCTAGTTGGCATTGTGGACGCCGACCAAAGTTTATATCAAAGCAGTTTTACAGCCACCGAGCGCACCTTTCAGTTAATAACCCAAGTGGCGGGCAGAGCCGGCAGAGCCGACAAGCAAGGCACTATCATTTTGCAAACTTATGTGCCACGGCATTATGTTTACAGGCTTGCCTCCAACTACGATTATCTATCATTTTACAAAAAGGAAGCCAACCTACGAGAAGTGACAAATTTTCCGCCTTTTGCAAAAATTATTAGAATTTTATTCACAAGTAGTTCAGAAGACCTTGCAAAATCTACAACAAAGGTGTATTATGATGAGGTAAAAAAACTTGCCACCGAGTACAATGGGCAATTTATTTACCTTGGCGCAAGCAAATCTCCTGTTGGCAGAATACAAAATAAATTCCGCTATCAGGTTATGCTGCGGCTGCGCTTAGAGCGTGCCGACGAGATTATCAGCAGGCTTTACGCCCTTGCCGACAACTTAAAAAACCCAGAGGTTGTATGTTATGTGGAGATTAATCCACAAACCCTCAGCTAATTTGCGTGTCTTTTGGGTAATAACTGCGTCGTTGCCATTTTACCACTCGGTCATTTAGGTGTTGGGGACCCAAACAAGTTGCGGGCGCACAAATTGTTTGGGAGAGGAACAACCGCGGCGACAACTGAGGTTTTGCCCAAAACCGATGCAAAGCTGCGGTTGTGACGAAAACTCCCTCGTGGATAAAATGTCAATTCCTTGTTCTTGCTCCAAAACCCACGCAATTGGTGGGAATGTAGGGTGGTTGCATCAAATTTCCACACAACCTATGGAAATGGAAGAGTGTAAAAATCATCAATAAAAAAGGAGAAGTTATATGGCTATAAGAAAGGTTATTTTAGAGGGCGATTCGCTATTGCGCAAGATTAGCAAGCCGGTAGTAGAGTTTGATGCTGATTTGTGTCAGCTACTAGACGACATGGCCGAAACTATGTACAAATACAACGGCGTGGGGCTTGCTGCTGTGCAAATTGGCGTGCTAAAAAACATATTTGTTATTGATGTTGGCAAGGGGCTAACCGAGTTTGTTAACCCGGAGATTATAGAAGAGAGCGGCGTAAACAAAATTAAAAAAGAGGGCTGCTTATCTGTGCCTGGCAAGTGGGGGTTTGTAGAGCGTCCCCAAAATGTATGGGTTAAATTTCAAGACCGTTTTGGCAATGTTCAAGAGAAAAAGTTCACCGGCTTTGCGGCCAAGGCTGTTTGTCACGAATACGACCATTTGCATGGAATATTATTTACCGACCGCGCCTACAAATTAAATTAATTTGCGTGTAAATTTGCGTGGATTTTGGGCAATAACTGCGTCGTGGGCATTTTACCACTCGGTCATTTAGGTGTTGGGGGCCCAAACAAGTTGCGGGCGCACAAATTGTTTGGGAGAGGAACAACCGCGGCTGTGACTGAGGTTTTGAGGCGTTGCCAGAAACCGATGTAAAGTTGCGGTTGTGACGAAAACTCCCGCGTGG
>CAYTHL010000029.1:3658-14114 GCA_964437615.1 uncultured Lachnospiraceae bacterium
ATAAAATATCAACTACTTGTTCTTGCTCCAAAATCCACGCAAATTGGTGGGAATGTATGGGGAGCCGCATCCAAAATCCACGCAAAATTAAGAGAGATAAGTTTAGGTACAACTAAACTCCCGCGTGGATAAAATATCAACTACTTGTTCTTGCTCCAAAATCCACGCAAATTGGTGGGAATGAAAGGGTGGTTGGTGGTAACATTGAAAACTACAAAAATGGGTTATTAGTTATAAATACAAGCATGCCATGCCTTGTGTCATCTCAAGCGCAGAGCGATGTAATATGATATCATTGCTTAGGCTTAGTTATTCTCCCATAGTAGGGGTGCGAAGCAGCCAGAGGGTTGTACGCCTTATCATTGGGTGTCAGATTATTTTTGATGTGATGCCGCTTGAAATGTTACAATGCGATTAGCAAATTTAAAATACAATTCCATTTTTTCTACAAAAAACAAAAAACACAATTTAAAATTTAAGGAGTTTTGATGAAGATAATATTTTTGGGGTCGCCGGAGTTTGCGGTTATTTGTTTAGATAGGCTAATTAAAAGTAATCATACAGTGGTTGCTGTTGTTACGCAGCCAGATAAGCCAACGGGTAGGGGCAAAAAGCTTGCACCAACCAAGGTTAAAGAATTTGCTATAAAAAATGGCTTAAAGGTGCTTTCATACGAAAAAATTAGTCGTGACGGCGTGGACGAGCTAAGAAGTCTTGCGCCAGACATTTTGGTTACGGCGGCGTATGGTCAAATTTTAAGCAAGCAAGTGCTAGAAATTGCTAGGTTTGGTACGATAAATGTTCACCCGTCGCTGCTACCAAAATATAGGGGGTCGTCGCCTATTCAGTCGGCCATAATTAAGGGCGAAACGGTTACGGGTGTAACTATTATGCGCACCGAAATTGGGCTAGATGACGGCGACATTATATGCCAAACAAAGGCCGAAATTTTGCCTGACGAAACAGCGGGCGAGCTAAGCATGCGGCTTGCAAAAATTGGCGCCGAGCTGCTTATTGAGGCAATAGATAGCATCGAAAACGGCACGGCAACTTTTACCAAGCAAATTGCTACCGATGCCACCTATACAACCAAGATAGACAAGGCCGATTGCGTAATTAATTGGAACAAATCTGCCCAGCAGATTAGCAACCTTGTTAGGGGTTGTAATCCAGAGCCTATTGCCGGCACAAGTTTAAACGGCACGCCAATAAAAATTTACACCGCCACAGAGGCAACTGGCGACAAGTATCAGCAGTTTTGGAATAGTTGGGGTAAGTTGCAAGATATTTCTGCGGGCGAAATTTTGCCGAAAAGTAGTGCCAAAAATGGAGTATTTGTTAGATGCGGCAGCGGCGCAATTAGGCTAGGAAATGTTCAGTTGCCGGGCGGAAAAGTGCTGCCAGCCGAGCAACTTGTAAGTGGCAGAAAACTAAATGTGGGGGATAAGTTTGAATTTGTTATTCAAGCGGTTGACTAATGAAAATTTTACAAGACTATACCATGGTAGAACTAAAAGCCCAAATGGAAGAATTACAAATAAAAATGCCGCGCGCGCGAGGCGAGCAACTTTTTAGGTGGGCAAACGAATATGTACCGTTTGACCAAATGTCTAATTTGCCAGCCGAACTTAGGACGCAGCTAAGTAGCATATACTGCGAGCAGCCGGTAAAAATCGAAAAGGTGCTAGAAAGTAAAGACGGCACTAAAAAATATTTATTTAAACTAACCGACGGCAACCTTATAGAAGGTGTGCTAATGAGCTACAAATACGGCAACACCTTGTGTTTAAGCACTCAGGTTGGTTGCCGCATGGGCTGTCTGTTTTGCGCAACTGGGCTAGACGGGCTAGTGCGTAACCTATCCTGCGGCGAAATGCTTGCGCAGGTGCTAGCCGTAAACAAGGCAAATGGCGGAACTGCCGCCAACCGAAAGATAACCAACATTGTGCTAATGGGCTGCGGCGAGCCGCTAGATAATTTTGACAATGTTGTCAAGTTTATCAAGCTTGTTTCGTCAAGCAAGGGCGGGCTAAATATTAGCGAGAGAAATATCTCTCTTTCTACCTGCGGAATTGCGCCAAAAATTAAGCAACTGGCAGATTTAGGGCTTGGCATAACGCTTACAATTAGCTTGCATGCTACCACTGACGAAGACCGCCAAAAGATTATGAAAGTTGCAAAGGCATATAGTTTGGCAGACTTGTTTGACGCTATTCATTATTACTTTAAAAAGACGGGGCGCAGAATTGTCTTTGAATACATTCTTTTAGATAGCAACACAAAGATTCACGACGCCCGCCGAATAAAGAGTTTATGCAAGGGGCTAAGCTATCATGTAAATTTAATACCGCTAAACGGAACGCCCAATACAAAAATTAATCCACTGCTAAAACCAGCAAGCCAGCAGAAAGTGGCACAGTTTTGGCAACATTTAAAAGATAACGGAATTTCTGCCACCACAAGGCGCACACTGGGCGATGATATTAACGGTGCGTGCGGTCAGTTACGCAGACGAGAGAGCAAAAACATTTGACAACGCCGCTAAACATGTGCTAGTGTAACAATAAACAAGCAAAAATTTAGTTAAGGAGAAATTTATGGCACTTTTTACAAGGGTATCACCTAGCATTTTGTGCATAGACTATAACAACAATCAAGTGTTGGACGCCGCGCTAGCCGATATAGAAAAGGCGGGGGCAAATTTTGTTCATTTAGATGTTATGGACGGCAAGTTTGTAAAAAATAAAACTTTTGACCACAAGTTGGTAGATTATGTAAAAAACAAAACAACACTTATGCTAGATGTGCATTTAATGGTGGCTAATCCCGAGGCAGTGGTAGATAAGTATATCGAGGCAGGGGCGGATATTTTAACTTTTCATTACGAGGCAACCGACAAACCCGAAAAACTGCTAAAATACATAAAGAGCAAAAATGTGCTTGCTGGCATTGCAATTAGCCCTAAAACTCCTGCATATAAAATTAAAGAGATTTTAAAAGAAAACCTTGCCGATGTTGTGGTTGTTATGGGCGTAGAACCGGGCGCTAGTGGGCAAACTTTTATACCCGGTAGCGGCGAAAAAGTTGCCGAAGTTAGGGAACTTAGCCGAAGTGTGTATATAGAAATTGACGGCGGCGTAACCCTTAAAAACTGCAAGATACTGCGCAAACTTGGGGCAGATATAATAGTAAGTAGCAGTACCATATTTAATAGCAAAAATATGCGCAAAACTATAAACGCCCTAAAAGGCAGAGCATGGACGCTAAAACTGCGCGCCCTTGCGTAAAATATCTACAAAATTTATAAGACTTAGCTATCCCACATTTTTGTGGGTTTTTTGTTTTGGTTTTAACGATTAAATCTGCCAAAAAATAAATAAAGTTTTGGGTAAACAGAAAAAAGTTTTTTAGTTAATATAAAAAGCAAAAGTAACACCTTTTTGTGCGGCATCATATAGTAAACTAATTAAGGAGGCGTATGTATGACAATTGTTTGTATAAAAGCACCAAAGTTTTTAAGTCCATTTTTAAAATTGTTTGTAAAAAAGGCCAAAAATAATCAGTAGTTTGGCAAATCTTTTTGGGGCAGCCGCCCCTTTTTTGGTGGCTAAATATTTACAAAATTAAAAAGCAAAAAGCCAGCCGATATTTTTTGGGCTGGCTAAATTTTATAGGTAAAGTAGGGCAAGAATATTATCTATCTGCCTTAGAGCCTTTCATGCACTTGGTGCATACATAAGCATTTTTGGCTTTGCCGTCTACTTCTATCGAAACCTTTTGTACGTTAGGTTTAGATGTTCGTTTGGTTTTTATATTAGAGTGGCTAACTAGGTTGCCGCTCATGTTGCCTTTACCGCATATACTACAAACTCTGCTCATAATTCTTCCCCCTTATTTGTTTTGCTAAGATTTTACGCCTAGAATAATAACATAAAAGATGCCTTTTGGCAAGCACTATTGGTAAAAATTTTGTTATTTTTTTATATTTTGCAGATTTTAGTATAAAAAAACTTGCCAAAGTAATAAAAATGTAGTAATATAAATTTGTGATTAAAAAACAATTAGTTTGATAATCAAACAATTTATAGGTTAGAAAATGTCTGTAAATACAATAAATTCTTATGGAAAAATTTCTGTTTCTGATAACTCTATAGCAGATGTCGTTGCTCATACGGCCTTAGACTGCTATGGCGTTGTTGATTTGGTGTCTGGTAAATTTAAAGATGCCATTAAGGAAGTTTTTTCTAAGGGAAGCAGTTCGCGTGGGATAAAAATTTTAACCATTGGCGACCGCATTCATATAGACTTGCAAATTATACTAAAATATGGTGTTAGCATAAACGCCGTAGCAGAGTCGGTAAGGCGCTCTGTAAAATACAATGTAGAGCAGTTTACGGGTATGATAGTAGACTCGGTAAACATCAACGTGGTTGGAGTTCGTGTATAGCGAGCGCTGACCTTTTATTAATTTAAAAATTAGTCAGTAGCCCGCAAAGGGCATAATTTAGGAGTTAATTACAATGGCAAAATCTATAACTGGCGCTCAATTACGCAAAATGGTTATATCTGGCGCTAATTATCTAGAAGAAAACAAGGACTATGTAGATAGTCTTAATGTGTTTCCAGTTCCTGACGGAGACACTGGTACAAACATGTGTCTAACAATGAAGTCGGCAGTGCGCGAACTTAACATGTGCACAAACAACAATATGGAAAGTATTGCAGACGCCATAAGCAAAGGCGCGCTAAAAGGCGCAAGGGGCAACTCGGGTGTTATACTTTCTCAGATACTTAAGGGGTTTTCGGCAAGCTTGGTAACTCAAAAAAGTGTAGATACCAAAGCTTTTGCAAAAGCACTTAAAGACGGCGCAGACATGGCATACAGAGCTGTAACCATTCCTAAAGAAGGCACTATTTTAACAGTAATTAGAGTTATGGGTGAGGAGTCTGTTAAAATTTCCAAAAAAGAATCCGAAATGGAAGAATTTTTAAAGCAAGTGCTAGAAGTTGGCGAAGAAACTTTAAAAATGACGCCAGAATTGTTGCCAGTGCTTAAAAAAGCTGGGGTTGTTGACGCCGGCGGTAGAGGTTTGCTTGTTATACTAAACGGATTTTTAAAGGTAATAATGGGTGACGAAAGCCAAGTTATTATGGAAACTCAAACAGACAAGATATCTAGCACCTACGACGTGTTTGAAAGTAATCCGCAAGTAAACTATAACGACCTTGCAGACATAGAATTTGCTTACTGCACCGAGTTTTTTGTAATAAACATAAACAAAAAGACCACCGAGGCGGACATAGACAAGTTGCGTGAAAAGCTTATGAGCATAGGCGATTGCGTTATTTGCATAGGCGACCTTAACCTTATTAAGGTGCATGTTCACACCAACGACCCCGGCATTGCGCTATCTAATGCACTAAAACTTGGCGAAATTAATGGCGTAAAGATAGAAAACATGCTAGAACAAAACCGCGCACTTAAAATTCAGAGCCAGCCAGAACAGCTTAAAAATATTGGTGTTGTTTCCATTTGTGCCGGCGAGGGCTTGGCGCAGCTGTTTACCGATTGCAACGTAGATTACGTTATAGAAGGCGGGCAAACTATGAATCCTAGCGCCGAAGATATTGCCAAGGCCGCAGATAATGTCCTTGCCGAAAATGTCTTTGTGCTACCAAACAACAAAAATATTGTAATGGCGGCTCAACTAGCCAACGATTTGTCTAGACGCAACATAATTGTTATACCTACAACCAGCGTTCCGCAGGGTATAACGGCTGCAATTAGCATCGACCCAGAGTCCAGCGTAGAAGAAAACAAGCAAAATGTAACCGCCATGATAGAAGAAGTTTCTAGCGGCTCGGTAACTTATGCAGTCCGCAGCACCAGTATAGACGGTTTTAAGCTAAAAGAGGGCGATATTATTGGGCTTAACGAGAAAAATATTGTTGCCAAGGGTGGCGATGTAAACATGGTTGCAACCGACACAGTAGAAAAATTAATGAAAGATGATGCGTCTACAATAACGCTATTCTACGGTCAAGATGTTCAAGTTGCCGAGGCAGAAGCTCTTACCGAAAGTTTAACGGCCAAGTATCCAGAGCTAGAAGTTAATTGCCATTATGGTGGGCAGCCGTTGTATTATTATCTTATATCCATAGAGTAATTAAATTTTGCGGTCTTTTGGCGCTATGCTGCGTCAATTAGCCGTCCCCCCTTGTTCATTTACGCAAGTAAAATCACGGCGGGTGGCTTACCTAATTTTCTTGCCTAGCATCCAAAACTCCGCAAAATTTAGAAAAAATATACATATTTTTTAGTTAGGTTACTAAATATTAAGTTCTCATAGTTTTGCAAGCTTATGAATTTAAGCAATTTTGTTAAAATTGTTTTGCTATATTGCAGAGCAATTTTTTATTTGTGGCGAATTTTGTTTTATATATTTTAAAAAAGTTTTGGCAAAATCTTGCACTTTTAGCCAATTTGTCTTATAATTTTTATAAGGAGAAAATTATGGCACAAGTAGACCAACTAAAACTTGCTAAAAACGATGATTCTTTAAATCAAACATCTTTTTGCCCGCCAAAGACGGACATAAAAAATGAAGAATTGTCTAAAAAACAGTTAGAAGACTTTTTAAAACAAGCCCCCAAGGAGGCCAAAAATGTTAACTAAAGCCGAAAATCCAGCCCTGTTTACCTATGTTGCAGTGGCTGCCTCTATGGTAGATAAAACTATAAATCCTATTCTTTGTACAACATTGTCAGATGAGCAACTTGCTAAAGTTACAAGTTTAGAAATTTCGGCAACTTCTTTGGATAATATTGCCTCTTTAAAAGGCATAGAAAAGTTGCCAAATTTAACAACTTTTTCATTAAATGGAAATGATCCTCTTAAATATCAACTAAAGTATTTTTCGGCTCTAGAAAGGGCTAGGTTTGCACCAGATTATGATTTAGAGAAAGATTTGAAATTTTTTAGAGCCGAGACTAACGCTTGCCAAATAAACAACGAAGACTTAAAGTATTTGTATCAGTGTAAAAAATTGGCGTCGCTTAATTTAGATATGCAAAGAAATATAACAGATATAGACTTGTCTAATTTTAAGGGTTTGCGGAAATTATCTATGCAAAATGCAACGGGTTTAAAGAGTGTTAAGGGTTTGGACCAACTTGATGCCATTAAAGGGAAAAATCAAGACGGTAAGGTAGACTATTACGATACCCGCTATGATTTTAGCGGCTGTACTTCGCTAAAAGAGATTGAAAATTTTACATCTGTTATAGATTCCGTTTGTGCCAATTCATCGGGGGACGTTGAGTCTCACTTGTTTTTACCAACTGTTACATATGCTTCGCTTTATACTGGCGCCAAGGCAAAAAATACCCAATTTGAGGGTCTACTAAAAGATGAAAAATTTACAGATTTTATTAGGTGGACAGATGTAGATCAGGGTGGCGTAAGATTTGAACACAATTCTGGTCAAATGAGTATGGCTACGCATAGAGTAGAGGATATTATTAGAACGGTAAACCAAGACGACCCCAAAAATGACATAGGTAGGCTAAGTGGTTGGTATAGATGGATTGCAGACAATGTTACCTACGATAATGATGGGCTAGATTATTCTAATAGTAGCGGCCTATCGGCAAAAAGATATAAAAATGTATTACGCTCTTCGTTTGAAACTTTATGGCGAAAGAAAGGCGTATGTACCGGAATAAGAAATTTATTCAATTTTGGTGCCACCTTAATGGGATATACCGCTCTGCCTGTAAATTGCCGCGCAGAAAATTCTGCAGATGTAAAGCATAGTGGTATGGTGGTTAACGACCATGCACTGTCACTTATGTTTGTAAACGATAAACCATATTTTTTGGACCCTACATGGGATTTAGGGCAGCAGAAATCAAATTATTTTTTGCTAACCAAAGAAGAAATAGAAAATAAACGTCATCAGTTTGGTTTTGACCAAGAACATTTAGGGGGTAAAAGCCAGACAATACAAGGAGCCATAGAGCCATACCTAAAAACTCGCAGTCAGCAAACTATGGGCAGATAAATAGGTTAAAAGTAGAAAAAACAAGGTATTATGTCTGACATAATACCTTGTTTTTTCTAGGGTTGCGGCTGGTTAATGAAAAATGTAGAGATAAAAATCTAACTTAGGCGCAAAGTTGTCAATAGGCGGTGGGCAAATTGCTTGCCAAGAAGGGTGGAAATTTGCTAAAATGAATGCAATGGAATTAAGCGAGTTAAAGGGCGTCGGCAAGGTGCGTCTGGCTAAACTAAATGCGGCAGGTATTTTTAGCGTGGCCGATTTGGTAAACTATCTGCCAATCAAGTACTACAACTTTGAAAATGTGGGTTATTTTGCCGAAGACGGTTTGCCAAAAGTGCTGCTTGCCATGTGCGCGGGCGAGCCAAAAGTGGTAAGGGCACGGGGGCTAAACTACTGCACGGTAAAAATGCAAGACGATGGCGGCAACTACTTTAATGCTGTGTGGTATAATCAGCCGTACATGGCGCAAAATATTTGCCTTGGCAAAAAGTACTTTTTGTACGGCAAAAACAGCGAAAAAAAGAAAAAGACATTTATAGTTAGTCTGTGCAAAAGCCAAGACAAACTTTCAAGCCCGTATTTGGCGGTGTACAAAAAGATAGACGGGTTTGGCGGCCAGCCGCTTGCAAATCTAATTTCTGAGGCCTTGGCGGAATATACTCCTAGCAGTTTAATTGGGCAAGATTTGGAGCAAAAATACAACCTTATTGGGCTGAAACAAGCATATTTTAGCGTGCATCAGCCAGCTAGCGAGAAAGATTATTTATGTGGCAAAGAACGCATAGATGTGGAGCGGCTGTTGCCGCTTGCTGCAAAAAATAAGTATAAGCAAGTTTTTAAAAGCGGCAACAGAAATTATGTTTATCCAGATATTGCCGAGCTTAGAGCCGAGTTTGAAAAGCTTCCTGCATTTAAGCTTACAGCCGACCAGTCCCGAGTTTTGGACGAAATTTGCCAAGATTTAGAGTTGGATAAGTCGATGAACAGACTGCTTCAAGGCGAAGTGGGCAGCGGCAAGACAATAGTTGCTTTCTTTTGCGCCTATGTGGCTGCAAAGTGCGGATATCAGGCGGCAATTGTTGCACCAACCGAAATTCTTGCAAGTCAGCATTTTGCCGCTATTGGCAAGCTTTTGCAAGGCTGCGGCATTAATATTTTGCACTTAACAGGCAGCCTATCTGCAGCGCAAAAGCGAGAGTGCTTGCGTCAAATTAAGCTAGGTATTGCTCAAATTGTGGTAGGCACGCACGCCGTTTTAAGCAGCAGCGTTTGCTTTAAAAATCTTGCCATGGCCATAATTGACGAGCAGCATAGGTTTGGCGTGTCGCAGCGTGCAAAACTAAGCCAAAAGGGCAATTTTTGCGATGTTTTGGTTTTAAGCGCAACACCAATTCCACGAAGTATGGCACTTGCAATATACGGCGAATTGTCGCTTTCGGTAATTACAAATTGTCCTTTTGCCAAAAAAATTACTACAAATTTAATTACGCCCGCAAAACAGCCAGACATGTGGCAGTACATTTTGCAAAAAACAAAAAATGGCGCTAGGGTATTTGTGGTTTGTGGCCAAATTGGGGAAGAAGATGCCGACGACGCCAGTGCAAAAGCAACATTTGCAATGCTAAAAAACATTTTTGGTGCGGCGAGCGTTGGGCTGCTGCACGGAAAACTTAGCAAGGACACAGCGTCAAAAATTATGCAAGATTTTGCGGCTGGCAAGTTTAGCGTGCTTGTTGCAACAACCATTGTTGAAGTTGGCGTGGATATACCCGAAGCCGAAATTATGGTTATTGCCAGCCCCGAAAAGTTTGGGCTTGCCACCTTGCATCAGCTTAGAGGCCGGGTTGGCAGGGCGGGAACGCAAAGTTACTGCTTTTGTCTAGTGGGCGACATTAGCCCAAAAACTGCCGAAAGACTAAAATTTTTTAGAGACCATAGTAGCGGTTTTGACATTGCCGAGTATGATTACGCCAGTCGTGGTGCTGGCGACATGTGGGGGACAAGTCAGCACGGCATAAGCGTTAGCAGCACTGTAAATATGCGATATTATGCCTTGGCACAGCAGATTGTAGAAGATAAAACTTTGTCTAAGACTGCACTTGAAACTATGCTTTTACGTGCAGACGCTGCCTTTTCTAAAATTTGCAGCGACATTGCCTTAAACTAATTTTGCCGCGCTTTAATAAATTTTTAGCAAAATATAAAAATGGGATATTATGTCTGACATAATACCTAGATATAGAGTGTAATTTGTTGTAAAGACCTAAAAAATATAAAATTTTATTAAAAATTTTTTAAAAAATATCTAAAAACTGTTGCAAAAGTTTTAATTATTTGATATATTAGTCGCTGTCAGTAACAAAACGGAAGTTTAGCTCAGCTGGGAGAGCATC
>CAYTHL010000030.1:0-13845 GCA_964437615.1 uncultured Lachnospiraceae bacterium
CGTGCGCTACCACATACGGTGGCACAGCCACATACACAGCCACCCCAGCAACTGGCTATGTATTTGTAGGTTGGTATACATCTACCTCTAGTAACTCTGCCGAAAGCACCAGTACAACTTACACAGTTACAACGACTAGCAGTGTTACATATTACGCCTTCTTTAGATTAGCAACCTATACTGTTTACGTCTATGCAAGGTATTCTACAAGTACGTCAGGTACAAACTCTGGTGGTACAGCCGGCACTACTGGTGGTACAGCATCTGTATATACAAGTTACAACACAACAGCCGTAACAACATCGGGTACGGGGTCTAAATCTAGAACTACCGAGCATGGTGGCACAGCCACCTATACAGCCACCGAAGCCGACGGCTATACATTTGTTGGTTGGTATACAAGCACAGCAAATCCAATCTCTGCCTTTGCATGCACCAATAGTGTTTCAGTAACAACATATGACAGTTTAACATTGTACGCATTTTTTAGAAAATCTACAATTACACTAGCTGAATGTACAATAACAATAATAGTTAGCCCTGATGGATATGGTAGCTTAGACTATGGAAATAGTAGTGGACTATCAACAATAACCACTACATCAGTAGAGGGAATGGCAATAGAAACGATAGAGACTAAGGGAGTTCCGCAGATATTAAATATTATAAGTAGAGATGGAGAAACAATATTAGGAACTATAACAGCAACAGATAGTGATGAAACATATGAAGGACCATATTATTTTGAAGGGTGGTTTACAACATCTGAAGCAACGGCGGGTATAAACTGTTCGTTTAGTGATTTCTTGTATCTAACACCATATTTAGATGATGATGGTAATATTGCAATGAAATATACACTCATAATAACTGGCGACATGACTATATATGCAATATTTAATTATGAAGAAACATCCTAATTATGCAGAAGGATATGAAACATATTCTAATAGTGCGGTTTGGACAATTGAGAGTGGTACAAGCGGCATAACTGGCGGAACAGTTAACGCGGGAATGTCTATAAATTTAACCACAGAGCCAATTGCTGAAAATAGCTTTAATAGCTGGTACAATTTGGCGACAAACAATATAGGCGCAGCCAATAATTATATAGTAACAGAGCTTGACACCGCTCGCAGGCGAAAACTGACAAACCAAAGGAAGTATAACATACTTCCTTTTTTTGGCTTAAGATAGCAGACTGGCGAATGCCTTATATTTTTAGGTATTCTAAGCGGCGGTAACGATAGCTAGCACCGCCACAAAAAACTGTTGCAAGCTTTATATTTTAGTTATTTTAAGCGGCGGTGCAAGCCTTGCTTTTCCGCCGGCGCAAACCTACAGACCAAAGTAATTTGCCATTTAACAAAAAATCTGAAAAAATAAAGGGAATTTTAGAATTTTTGCGAAATATATCTTTGTAAATCAATTTTTTTAAGGGGCGATGGCTAATTTTTTGGTTATAATTAATTAGGATTAATGGCAGATAACAAAGTATTTGAAGATTTTTTAAACGAACTTAAACAGAAAAATGACATTATTACTGTTGCCTCTAGGTACTGCACACTAACGCGCAAGGGCAGGTACTATTGGGCAAGATGTCCTTTTCATGGCGAAAAAACTCCGTCGCTTTGCATAAACGAATACGACGGGTTCTACTATTGCTATGGTTGTCACGTTGGCGGTGATGTAATTAAATGGGTTAAAGAAATAGAATCATTAGACTTTATGGGCGCTATACAGCTACTTGCTAGTTGGGCAAACATGGAGGTTCCACAGGTTCACGGCAACACCGACAGCGACCAAATTGCCAAAAAGAAAAAGCAAAAAGAGCGGCTAATAGCTTTGTGTCGAGATGCCGCCAAGTATTACCGAGAAAATCTTAGCACCGAGGCTGCTGCGCCCGCCGTAAGTTACATAAAAAAGCGTCAGTTGCCTGCCGATATTGTTGCCAAGTTTGGTATGGGTTACAGTTTAGGGTTTACCCAAATTGTCGAGCATTTATACAGCTTAGGCTACACAAGAGAAGAGATGCTAGAAAGCGGCGTGTGCAAGGAAAAAGACGGCCGCATCTACGATGCCGAGGCCAATCGGCTGATATTTCCTATAATAGACATTTATGGGCAGGTTATTGGCTTTTGCGGAAGAACTCTAGAGGCCAAGCCAGAGTTTGCCAAATATTTAAACACTGCCGATACGCCGCTGTTTAACAAGCGCAACACGCTGTTTGCAATAAACTATTTAAAAAAGAAACGTCAGCAAGCCCAAAAGATAGATTATGTTATTATCTGCGAGGGGCAGATGGACGTTATAACCTTGCACAAAGCCGGGTTTGATACAGCGGTTGCAAGTATGGGAACGGCGCTCACTGCCGAGCAAGCAAAGCTAGTTAAGCGCTTTAGCGATAATATTTACATTTGCTACGACGGCGATGCTGCTGGCAAAAAAGCAACCTTGCGCGGGCTGGATATTTTGGCCGAAAATAATCTAAATGTAAAAGTTGTAAGCCTTCCAGAGGGGCTAGACCCAGACGAGGTTATAAACAAATATGGCGCCGAGGGCTACAAAAAATTGCTAGATATGGCGCTGCCTCTTAACGAATACAAAATTAGCTATTTAAAAAAGCAGTACGACCTTAACACGGCCGATGGTAAGGCTAAGTTTGTAGGCGAGGCGTTAGACCTAGTTGCTCAAATGTCAGACAGAATTGCGCGAGATATATATCTTGGGCTAGTAGCCAAGGCTGCTGATATGAACAAGGACTTTTTGCGCCGAGAGTTAGAAGAAAAGGTTGTTTATTGGGCAGAGCGCAAGCAAAAGGAGCTAGACGAAGCCAACAAAGTCCGCCAAGAAAAGGCACTTAGCGACGCAGAAAAGTTAAAGGCGCTAGCCAGCGATTATGACGCGTCTAACAATGACGGGTTGGTTGCGCCAGAGCAAGAAGTTAGAAAAAAAGTTTTTGTAAAGCTAGACCCAAAGATTGACAGTGCCGAAAAATACATGCTTTGTGCCATGATTCATCAAAAGCCGTACGCGTACATAAAAAGCAATATAGAAAACTTGTTTTCGGAAAATCACAAAGAGTTGTATCAGTACTACTACGCACACCGAGAGGAGTATCCCGAGGGTTTGGCGCTTGCTATTCACGATAAGTTTATAGACGCCTATGGCGAGCATATTATAGAGATTATCAATTATTTTGCGCAAAGCGACGACGAGGAGTTTGACGCCGAGTGCTATAAAGATTGCTTATGGACACTTTACAAGGCAAGCCTAGAAAAGCGGCTAATAGAACTACAAGAGCAAGTTAAAAACGAGATAGACAATTCTAAACAAAAGGAAATTTTGACCGAAATTGCATCTATTGTTAACGCAATAAAATTAAAGAAGGTAGATTTGGAATGATAAACAAAGAAAAAGTTGACCAAAAAATTGAAAGGCTTATAGAAAAAGGCAAAAAGAAGGGGATGCTGACAATCGAAGAGGTGTCAGACAAGTTTAGCACGCTAGAAGCCGAAGAGGTGGACGCCCTTTTAGAGAGGCTAAAAGGCGAGGGAATTAAAATTGTTGAGGCCACAGTTGCATCTAACAACCTAGAACTAGAAAAGTTGATGAACCAAGCAACCATGGACGACCCCGTTAAAATGTATCTTAAAGATATTGGCAAGGTGGCACTGCTTACTCCAGAAGAAGAGCTTGAACTTGCTAAGCGCATGGCAGACGGCGACGAGCAAGCCAAGCGCAGGCTTAGCGAGGCCAACCTTAGGCTTGTTGTAAGCATCGCCAAAAAGTATGTCGGCAGAGGGCTGCTGTTTTTGGACCTTATTCAAGAGGGCAACTTTGGGCTGATGAAAGCCGTAGAAAAATTTGATTACAAAAAGGGATTTAAGTTCTCAACTTATTCTACTTGGTGGATAAAGCAGTCTATAACCCGAGCCATTGCAGACCAAGCCAGAACAATCAGAATCCCTGTGCATATGGTAGAAACCATAAATAGGCTAACGCGCATAACTCGTCAGCTTACTCAAAAACTTGGGCGCGAACCAACAACCGAAGAAATTGCGGCCGAGATGAACATCACCGAGGACAAAGTTCGCGAGATAATGAAAATTAGTCAAGATACGGTTAGTCTAGATACCCCAGTCGGCGAAGAAGAAGACAGCAACCTTGGAACATTTATTCAAGACGAAAACGCTGTATCACCGCAAGAGTCGGCAACTCAGGTTATGCTAAAAGAGCATTTACTAGAAGTTTTAAGCAGCCTTACTCCGCGTGAGCAAAAGGTTATAATGCTGCGCTATGGCATAGAAGATGGTCACCCAAGAACGCTAGAAGATGTGGGTAAAGAATTTAATGTCACTCGTGAGCGCATTAGGCAGATAGAGGCAAAGGCGCTAAAGAAATTGCGTCAGCCTAGCCGCAGCAAGCGCCTAAAGGACTTTTTGGACTAATGACCCGCCAAAAGTGTTCTGCAAGTGATGATGCAAAAACTGCAAAATTGAGCCAAAAATGTTGTAAAAACGCATCAAAATTGCCAAAATTGGGTGCAAGACTGCAAGAAGCGTATAATCAAATAATAAATTTAGCTAGCGCTGGTGACATTGTGGCAGACGTTGGTACCGACCATGGATTTATGGCGTCGCACCTTGCCGCCAGCCAAAAATTTGATAAAGTAATTGCCACAGATATAAGCGCCGCCAGCTTAAAAAAAGCCGAAATTTTATGCAGCAGCCTTGGGTTAGATGTAGAATGCAGGTGCGGCAGCGGTCTATTTGTTGCAGAAGAGGCGACAATTGCAGCTATTTGCGGCATGGGCGGCTGGGAGATTATCAAGATACTAGAAAAATCTGGCAAAACATATAAGTTTGTATTGGTTGCTATGCAAAATACAGATATACTTAGGCGATATTTGGTTAAAAACAAGTACAAAATTACAAGTGATAAACTGGTTGCCGAACATGGGAAATTTTATTTTGTGATGTCGGCAATTAAAAATTCTAAAATTGGCAAAAATTATCTAAAAACTGCAAAAAGTGGATGCAAAAAGTGCAAATATGGCTTTAAAGAGCTGCAATTTGGTTTAAATTTTGATAACAAAAGCGTTCTTGGCCAGCAATATTTAAAAAGTCAAATAAACAACTTGAAATTTTTAGAAAATTTTGATATAACTAATGTAGTAAATGGCAAAAAAGATATAAAAAACAAACAAAAATATTACAATCTTTGCAAAAAATTATTAAATGAAGGAGAAATTGATGATTACAGAGATAATTAAATATCAAGAAATTGACGGAAAGTTAAGGCGGCTACTTGCCGAGTTAAATGGTAGCGACGCCCGCAAAAAAGCAACCGAGATGCAAACTAGGCTTAAGGACGGTCAAACCAGACTAGGCGAGTTAGAAAAAAATAGTCAAAAAGTGATAGAAAATTATAGGCGTGCCCAAGCTTACTATGGCGAGTTGGTGGCCAAAATTGAGGCGATGTCTAAAACTGTGGACGGTGCCAATCTTGCTAAAGTTAAAGAATTACAGCAGGCAAACGGCAATTTTGCCAAGATGATAGACCGTCTAGAAAAGGAACTTGTAAAAATTTCTGCGCAATTGAACAGTGTAAGTAACGAGTACAGCAATATAATTAAAAATGCAAAAGTTGCAAAGAGTAATCTTGACTCAAGTCGAACTCAATTTGCAGACCAAAAGGCCAAACTAGAACCACAGATAGAAGCGCTAAAAGCCGAGCTGGCTAGCCAAGCTAAAAAAATAGACAAGTCGGTGCTAGAAAAATACAACGCCAAAAAAGAAAGTAAGTTTCCGGTTATTGTTAAAAATGTAAACGGAACATGCGGCGGCTGCCGAATGGCAATATCTGCAGCCAGAAGCCGTGAGCTTGCCAGCAGTGGAATATGTGAGTGTGAAAACTGCGGCAGAATTATCTACGCCGAAGACAAAAAATAAAAAATCAAAATATAATATTGGGGTGCAATTTGCACTCTATTTTTTTGCACTTAATATTTTATCTGGCCAGTAAAAATATTTGGGCTAAATTAAGCCAAAAAATTTTGTGCAAAATTTGTCGAAAAAGTATTTTATTTTTTGCATATTTATGCTCATTGGCATATATTTATAGCAAAAAAACATATATTAAATTGATGAAAAATTTTAAAGCTGTTGCTAAAAATTTTTGGTTGGTGGCTAGTGGTGTGCTTAGTATTTTGGGATGCGTGCTTGGCGCCGGCTTTTTGTCTGGTGCCGAAATTTACAGCTTTTTTGTTAGGTTTGGCTATTATGGTGTGGTGGGTGCCATGGTTTGCAGCGCTATTTTTGGCTTTTTAATTTATTTAATTTGCAGAAATAATCATAACAAGGGTGCTATATTTAGTTTGCAAAAAAATAGTAATAAGACAAATGAAGAACTTAATATAAAAACTGCAAAAATAGACGATTATAAGTGTAAAAATGGTGCAAAATTAGCAAAAACAAGCAAATTTTACAATTTTAGCATAGGGCTAGATAACTCTAAATTTGTTATGCCAGTGTGCCAAATTATTATAGCGGCCACCATGGTGGCTGGTGCAAACAGTGTGCTTAAAGATTTTGGGCTGCCACAAATTTTAGCTGCAATTATAATTTTTGCAGTGTTGTTTGTTTTTCTTGTATTAGGAATAAAATTTGCGCGCGGGGTTAATATTGCAGTTTCGGTTGCAAGTTTAATATTTATTTTTTGCCTAGTTGCAAGTAAAAATATAACTATACTTAATGCATTTGGCGGCGTATACCAAGCAAATTTTGCTAACGGAATAATTGGTATTGCATTAGCGTGTTTATATGCAATTATGAACATTATAAGCAGCTATACTATTATTGATGCGGCTACAAAACAGCAGTATAATATAGGTAAAAAAATAGCAGCAATCAGCGGGCTGATGCTGGGCGGATTGGTGCTAACCGTATTTGTTATAATAAACTCTTGCGGGGCAAGCGGCGATATGCCGCTGCTTAATTTGTTTACAAATTGTTGGGTTAAAAAAATATATTGCGTGCTGCTAATAGTTGCAATGATATCTACAATGCTTAGCTGCGGGCTTGGTGGCAAAAAGTTGGTGGATAGCAAACTTGGAAAAATTAGCGCTAGTTTTGTAACTGTTTGGCTAATTGAGATAATTAGCCTTATAGGTTTTGCAAATTTGGTTAACTATGGTTACCCGCTAATTGGTACAATAATGATAATCAATGTTGTTGTAAAGCGCGTAAAAAAGCGAAAAATGTTGCAATTTAAAATGTAAAAATTTGATAAAATTTAAAACAATTTGTCAACTTAACTGTTTTTTTGACTAAATATTTTTTTGGTTATTGCCATAATTTATTAAAAAATTTATTTAAACCGCATAAAAATTAAAGAAAAAATGCAAAAATGGGTCAAAAATGAATTGAAATACACAAAATATATCCCAAAAAATGCAAAAAGTGGTGTATAAAATGCAAATGCAAATATAAAATTGCGTTTAAATACGCAAAATTATACAAAAACTAGTTGAAAAAATAATTATTTGTGCGTTATTTTTTTAATTTTTATGCACAATTTTTTGTTTTTGGCAAAAATAAAAAATTTTGACAAATTTTGTATAATTAAAACCGCCAAGATTACGGCAAAATCTGCCAAAAATAAAGGGTTAAATTAGCCGCAATTTTGCCTACTTATATTTTAATTATATATTTGTTAATTTTTTTGTTAAATTGTTTGGAGAAAAGTTTGTTTATTTGGTATACTAAACCTATACAATCGTTGTGTGCAACAAGGCTAAGGAAAACTTAAGGAGATATTCCAAATGGCAAAACTAAAAGCTTGGGTTAAAAATTTAATTATCAGTTTAGTGCTGGTTATTAGTATAGTGGGCGTTGGTGTTGGGCTGTATTTTGTTTTTTTACAAGACGAGAATCCAAACCCTAGTGTTTTTGAATTAACCGAAAGCCAAAAGCAGTTTGTGGCAAAATTAAACAGCAATCAGTTGGATGTTGAATTTGGGCAATATGACAATTTTGTTTATGCTGATGACTATACCTCGTCTGGGTTTGGCACAAAAACAGGTAGCGTGGCTGACGACATAGATAACATTGTTGGCGTGTATGGAAATTATTACCTAATAACTGGCAGTAGCGGAAGGGAAATATTCTTTTTGTTTAGCGAAGTAGATACCACAGATTTAACCACTAGTGATGATGCTCAAGAAGATGGGCAAGATGCAGCCGAGGTGGCAGAAGATGTAAACACCACAGAAGCCGATGCAAATGTTTCTGGCAAAAGTGCTGTGCTAACTATGGTTAATTTTAGTAGCGTTACAGAGCAGGTTGGTTCAGATTACACTAAGGTGCTAACACTTACCGATGATGACGGCAATACTAGCTATGCAATTAGTGGCACAACTGCCATTTTGGAATATTCTGACAATACTGGTGACGAAACCTCGTCTAAATACTTGGTTGTAAACCTAGCAGGTGTGGATGATGTGACTGCCAAGATAACTATAGACAGCACAGAGTTTATGTATGCCGAAAGTTTAACAAATGTAACTACAGCCGAGGCTGCAAATTTTGGCATTAACCAACAAGTGGCGGGCGAGCAAGCAACAGCATATCAAATTATGGGCTACCAAAATGGCGTGCTGGTTGTAAGCTATGCGTGGGATTACTCGGATGAAGAAATTAATAGCATAGAAGATGCTAAAACATATAAGCTTACATATGTGGTTTACGATGCTGCCTTGGGCACAAAAATTGCCGTGTATGATAGTAACCAGCCTAACAGCGAGGATACAGAGGCGCAAGATAATGAACAGTCTGATAGTGGGGACACCGAGGCGCAAGATTATGAATTGTTGTTGGATTTTGAACTTGGCGAAGAATATTGTACTTTTATAACCACCAAAGCAACCTATGTTTACACTTATAGCGAATATCAGGTTGCTGCCGGCACCACCAGTGACGCCGGCAGCTCTGCCGCACTCTCGTCCGCCAACTCCGGCGGCGACCTCGGCGCGGCAGATTCCGGGTCCGAGCTACAAGGGGCTGACGGAGAAAGCGCGGCTGAAAATACAACTGCAAGCGAGGCAAGCAGCCAAAGCGCGGCTGAAAACACAACTGCAAGCGAGGCAAGCAGCCAAAGCGCGGCAGATTCTGGGTCCGAGCTACAAGTGGCTGACGGAGAAAGCGCGGCTGAAAATACAACTGCAAGCGGGGCAAGCGGCCAAAGTGCGGCTGAAAATACAACTGCAAGCGAGGCAAGCAGCCAAAGCGCGGCAGATTCTGGGTCCGAGCCACAAGGGGCTGACGGAGAAAGTGCGGCTGAAAACACAACTGCAAGCGAGGCAAGCAGCCAAAGCGCGGCTGAAAACACAACTGCAAGCGAGGCAGGTAGCCAAAGTGCGGCTGAAAACACAACTGCAAGCGAGGCAGGTAGCCAAAGCGCGGCTGAAAACACAACTGCAAGCGGGGCAAGCGGAGAGGTGTCTGCGACGAGCCCCGCAGACACCGACGCCGACGCATCCGCACCGGCGTCCGACTCGTCCAACTTGCAACTAATGTTAACGCTAGACACCGACGCCGACGCATCCGCACCGGCGTCCGGCTGGCAACTAATGCTGACGCTAGAAAACGATTTTACCTTTGAATATGCTAGCCAATATGGCCTTATTGGCGCCCTTTATGATATAACCATAAACAAATTTTATAGTGTGCAAGTGCTGCCCAATGGCTACTTGCTAATTGCCGAAAATACGGCTTACATATCTCCATATGATACCCTAGAAGAAGGCGAGGAGATAACAGATACCATATATGCCCAAGCCTTTGCATATTTTTATAGTTTTAGCTATGTTGGTAATACAGATATTACTGGATATGACCAAGAAGTAGGGATTAATTACCAGCTGTATAATGTGCAAGACGGCACTAGTGTTAACGCAAACGAGGCTCTTGGCTTAGGAAATGGCAAAATAACGGTGGTAGAAAGCTCTTTAGAGGGCTATATTCAGTTGTACATTAAACAGCAATATTATACTGGATACAAAACTAACCCATATATGTATAAAGGGGACACCACTGCCTATTATACCTACAATTTTGAACAGATTTTAAGCTATGATGCCAACTATTATGGTGATGCCGTGTATTATAGCCTAAACGAAGACAAACTTGTAACTTACTCTGGCAGTTCTTCTAGGCTGGCAAAACTGTCGTCGTCAAATTTTAGTACTGAACTGCTGGCTTATGTAATATATTCCAAAAATGTTTACGCTAACTACATAATTATCCAAGATGACGGCACCTACAACTATTATTACTTGTACAATATTGCAACCGAAACCACCAAAAATATTTCCTTTACATACTTTAGTACCCAAATAAGCAATGGTCAAGTTGTTGGCTATGTAAGCGGCGATGGTTTTTATTTGGTAGACCTAGACCGTGGCGGAGAAAGTAAATTAAACTTGTATGTTGGCACTACCGAGGACCAACTTAAAAGCCTAAATATTATGGCAGCAACTCCGGGCTACTATATTACTGGCACCGAGGGAGATTTAACCTTTAACACAACTAGCCCAAATTTTGCAAATTATACCCATGTAACCTCTTGGGATTACAAGTTTTTTGGCGACTATTTGTACACCTTTTTAACCTATACTGCCCAAGATGGCACAACCAAAAGTACTGTGCTAGTTACCACTTGCATGGGAGAAGTGGGCACTTACACCGCCGAAGATTACGAGTACTATTTTGCAATTAATAGCAGCGCAGAAGACGCCGAGGCCGAAGCTGAAGACGCGTCTACCACAACCACAAGTTATTCGGCTGCAACTACAGCTTATTCCACAACATCTGCCACTAGCTCTGCGGCATACTACCTTAATGGCATACCTATGTACATAAGCGCCACCTCAACCACCAGCGCCAAAACTCACAAGGCTAATGTTACGGAGAGTACATCAGATGAATATCATAAAGAATGTTATGAAACTACAATGAAAGATAACAATACTGGTGACTCACAAACATTAACCTTTACAGCCACACAAGATACTAACACTACAGTACCAACTTATTCCTTAAATTTATCGGGAATCGATTGTAACTCAGAAAGCCATAATTATAATAATTACAGTAATGAGCGTTTACCTACAATATTTGCAGAATATTCAGATAATATTACATCTGGTATGGGCGCGGGTATTACTCATTTTAGTTCATTGTCTTCGTTATATACGGCTTATACTGTTACAACTGGAGGAACTGAATATAGTTTATTTCCTGTAAGGTTTGTAAAGTCTGGCAATGGCTATTATTTTTCAAGCTCTCAATTTACAACAGTTACTAACGCAGTTGAGATAGTTAATGATAGTCCAGTTTTATCTGGATCGATATCTGGTAATTACGCATTAAAATTTAAGGAGTGCACTGTATATTACATTACAGATGCGTTTTATGCCTTTTTCATAGAGGTTGCACTAGTAGCAAAATCTAGCCTCTCAACAGAGTTGGTCACACTTTCTATGGTTGCTATATCGGCTTCGTTCGATAGCGCTGCTAGCATACAAATTAATGCTCAATGTTATGGGCACGATGTTACATGCTTGTTTCCAACTGTTGCCGGAGAAAGAGTATATAACAATGTAGGAAGGAATGTAGTGTATGATGCATCAGTAAATAGAAATAGTGTATATACTTTTGGATCAACTGACTATAGCCCAGTAATAAGCTGGACTAAATATACAGATGGTTCAGCAAATTTGTCTAATTCTAGATATGCTACTCAACTTATGATTAGTCCATCTGCTCTTGGAGATATGACAGCAAGTTTGCTTAATGATGGTGCATTAACTATTGGAAGTAATAGTTATACTATTAAGTCTATATTTGTAAACCAACGTGTTTTTAACTCTATTGGCACGGTTAATATAACTGTACGTCCTTGTTATTATGGGAATATGGTAGAAGGTTATTACGATGCAGATGGGCTAATTCAAATAACAGGAGAAAAAAATGATACTGTACAAATTAAAAAAGGTGATTCATTTGCGATAGGTTCTAATTTAGAAATACAATATCTATCGAAATCAGATGCTGGTTACTACAACTTTCTTGTTCGTTTAGGCGGTGATGAATTAACTGATTTAAATAATAATAAATATGATTATGGCGCCATTCTTAAGGATTCTAAATATTACTATTCTGGAAGATCACAATCAATAAATGACCTTAAATCGGGGGAGAAAAGCATTACTGCTGAATGGGGTAATAATTCTACTTATTACCTTATGTACATACCTAGTACATACATATTTTTTGTGACTAAAAATTTATACACAGTTAAAATGTTAGGGATTGTTTTAACCTATTCTATTAGTGCAGATGGGTTATTGAAAAGTGATGGTGATACCTATTCTGTAACTACAACTATGGATATGTATGTTGCAAAAAAGACCGACACGGGAGCAACTATATTAAAGAATGAAAAACTATTGTACTTTTATGGCTATGTGGACGGCACTACTGGTAGTGTGGAAAACGGATTTTATTCTTCGGTAAAGTCTGATAGCAACCCGTATGGGGGGGACTTTATTGGTCAAAAACGCACTAGCCTTATGCAGTATGCAGAGCCAACTTTTGGATATCATGTGACCGATTTATGGACAAAGTCTGATACAGAATACTATTATTATTATATTAATGGTGAAACTATTTCTGTTTATGAAAAACATTATGTTGGAGAAACAACTAGTAATATTCATTATGGATATTGTTATACGAATTATGATGATAATTTTATCCATACTAATGACCCAGAGCGTACTACTATTGATTATATTTATAGATATAGTTCTGGGGGTATTACATATGAATATGATGTATTGGGCCCGTATCAAAGTGGAAACACTATCACTTACGATATTAATTATTACAAAGACGGAGCGGATGTTACGGGAACCCCATTTACCATTGCCAAGCTTGAAAGTTGGGTAAAGGCCGGAAATTATACAGCTGCCAACGATGCAATAGAAGAGTTTTATGACACCGAGTCGGGAATTATTGTAGATAGCGACACTATAACTTATGGCAGTAATCTATCTTTGTCATTGCCTTCTAGTAACTTGCCTGTAGGCTATGTTCTTGCTGGCTATTATATAACTGGTATGCTAGACCCTGATGGAAATGCAACTGCAGCTTATGTGGAAGGCAGTAGCATTAATGATGTTTGTAGCATTAGTGGTGTTTGGGATTATTCAACATCTAAAAATAAAGCTGCTGAAACAAACCCAACTTGGTTTGGTGCCCTTGGCGACGCTGAAAGATATCCCGAAACCGGAGAACAAAAAACTAAGGTGCAGATTTATGCTGTGTATTCTCAAGAGGAGTACCAAGTTAAGTACCAGATAGATAAAGCTGATTTGACGAAACTATTTGGCGCAAATATAGAAAACTACACTTTGTATTATTACCATGAGACAATTAGTCTTGAACCTAAATATTTAGGCCCTGTTTTGGTGGGAATGGATTATGTAATTGATGGTGCTTGGGAAGAAATACAGCTTAATGAAGACCTTTCTATTTTAGATGCAATTGGATATGTAAAAAACTTTACATTCGGTAAAACAACTACCGAATACAAAATTACTAGTGATGTCTACTATGGGCAGACTATTAGGCTGCCGGTTATGTATATATCTGATGGCGTAAATATGTACTATCTGCAACTGTATGATTCTTATGAAGGTGCTAATTTGGCGGTTAATTTGTCTACTTATAACGCAACTAATAGAGAAATTGAATTGGAGGTGGGGGGCACCAACACCAA
>CAYTHL010000031.1:0-13182 GCA_964437615.1 uncultured Lachnospiraceae bacterium
TTCAACGTGCTCATGAGTAGGTCAATCGGTTTCGGGTCTACGACATCCAACTAAAATTCGCCCTATTCAGACTCGCTTTCGCTGCGGCTCCGTAACTTAATTACTTAACCTTGCTACATATCGTAACTCGCCGGCCCGTTCTACAAAAAGTACGATATAACACTATAAGTAGTGCTTTATCTGCTTGTAAGCATACGGTTTCAGGTACTATTTCACTCCCCTTCCGGGGTACTTTTCACCTTTCCCTCACGGTACTATACTCTATCGGTCACTAGATCGTATTTAGCCTTAGGAGATGGGCCTCCCGCATTCACACCGGATTTCTCGTGTCCTGTGCTACTCTGGATAACCACGGACGTGGTCATTGTTTCGTCTACGAGGCTTTTACTCTATTTTGCCCAGCTTTCCAGCTGTGTTCGACTACAATAACCTACTGCCACTAATGTGGTTCCTAACCCCATTTATAAAAATTATAATGGTTTGGGCTCTTACCCGTTCGCTCGCCACTACTTAGGTAATCGTTTGTTTACTTTCTTTTCCTTCGGGTACTTAGATGGTTCAGTTCCCCGAGTTCCCCTCGCGTACACTATTAATTCATGTACGGATACCTGTTCATTACCACAGGTGAGTTTCCTCATTCAGAAATCTTGGGATCACAGATTATTTGCATCTCCCCCAAGCTTATCGCAGCTTATCACGTCTTTCATCGGCGTCTAGTGCCAAGGCATCCTCCGTATGCCCTTTGTAGCTTGATCTAAATGATTTTTGCTTACAAAAGTATTATACATGTTTACTTTGTTTGTAAACTTGCCATGACAAATTTTGGTTTAATCTTGTTAAACTCAGCGTAATTGTCTATTATTTTTCAGTTAAACGACATTTAACTAAATTGTAATTTGCGTATTACACTATATTTGATTTCGATTTTACTCTGATTCTCGTTTTGCACAACAAAATTTGCTGTGCAACACAATATATATGTTTTTAATATGCAGTTGTCAATGTACGAACCTAAACCTTAAAGCAATAAAAAATGGATAGTAATGCAACTAGAAATATATCTTAATGTTGCTGCTATCCAGAGGTATTTAAAAACTAAATACATGGTTTAAGATTTAGTTGTTGATGTTCGCCTCCAAAATCGGTGCGAGCTTTTTTATAATATCAAATAGGAATTTATTTGTCAACAACTTTTTACAAATTTTTTAAAAATTTTTTATTTTGTTAACTTTTGCCCATTTGATATGTTTGCTTTTTGTTGCAAACGCAAGCATAATACACTAAAAATATTAACTTGTCAAGACCTTTTATAAAAAAATTAAAAATATTTTTGTCTATCGTTTGCCTTGCCCCACATTTGTATTATATAATAATAGGGAATTTATCATTACTACTTTATTATCAACACATATTATTGCCCTACTACAAAAATTATTTACGGAGGATCAATATTATGGCAATGGAAAATTCGTCTGCCCAGGCAGTTATTGTAGATGACCCCAAAAGTCTGTTTTTTAGCACGCCAAGCAATTCTATTGCTTGCATTATGCTTGTAGAAAAAGCTTGCGAGCAGTATCAAACTATATATAGCAAGTTAGATGTTCCGTTTAGCTACATAAAGTTCTTTTTTGAAGAATTTGTTAAATACAGCAGTTTTTTTGAAAACAAACTAAAGGAATTTTATAGCGGATACACGGCAAACGGCGCCACTATAGACGACGTTATAGCCGTATATTCTAAGTCTTTTTACAGCACAAACAGTGGTTCTAGGGCAGTAGCTGGCGAAAACTATTTGGTTTTTGATTTTAAAATAAGTTCTCAGCTTACTAGCCAAATGCAGCAAGTAACCAACCTAAATATGAATGAAATGGCAAACAATATCATTAATATTTGCAAAAAAATAGACAATAGCGATGAAATTGTCTCTAAGCAAGACTTGTACGAAACCTTTATGATAAACCAGTTTATTTTAACCTATCCTTTTGGCAAAGCTAAAGAAACAAAGAAAAAGATAAAATCTAAAATAAGCAAAATTGAAGTTGACAAAGCGGCAGCTGATAAATCCAAAAACAAACCAGCAGAAGATACAAAGGCTGGCAGCGTTACCCTAATTGGCGCGTCTATAGAAGATAAGTATCAAGAAGGCAAAATTACCAAGGTTGTAATTCCGCGTCTAAAACTGCCGTCGGCATATCCGTTTAGCCCAGATAGTAGCCGAGTTGACAAAGATAGGCGAGCCAGTTCCTTCTGCACCCCTGCCCGCCAGGTTGTGTTTATTAATAAAAATAAAATTGTGAGCATAAAATATTCATCGGCATTTTTGGAAAAGCGCAAGGTTAAAAAATCCAAAAAGAAATTTGACTGGGATTTTTAAAGTTGCAAGGTTTTTAGCCACTTTTTTGATTAAAAATTAGAACACGCAATTTGTTATATTTTTGGCAAAATAATCAAATTTTAAGGCTTAAAAATTAAAAATAAAGCTAAAAACACACAAATTTTCAGCCAACAGAATACAATAAAATATGAATATTTAACATTTTTGCTAAAAATCTCTTTTCAAATTTAAAAAAGTGTGCTACAATAAGACTATAAAAGGACGCAAAGGAGAAAGATTATGATCAAAATTATTTTAAAAGTCATTTGGTATATTGCAGTTGTGTTTGCATTTATATTTACAATTTATTTCTTGTTTGCAAACGAAGGCTCGGGGATAAACGAACTAAAAGACCTGTTTAGCACAGGTTTTTGGGACGGCATAAAACAATTTTTTGTAAACATCTGGAACGGAATTAAGTTTGTTTGCGGCGTTAACTAATAAACAAAAAAGGAATAAAAATGAAGTGCACCCTATTTGGTTCACTTCTTTTTTTAAGAACATTTAAATATATTTTACTAATTATTTAATTTAAAGTAAAAGGTGTTTTTTACTTGCGGAAGTTGCGAATATCTGGCTAAGATATCAAAATAACTATCTTTGTTTAAATTTATATCTAGTTTTGTACTTATGCCAACATTATGGATAAGCCTTTCTACAAACTCGGCAAAATATCGTGGCATTTGTTCACTCTTTTGCCCATTGGCATGTGCAAGGGGATAATCTATGTAGCCATATTTGGCTTCAAACTCATTAAAATCTGGCAAACAATTATAAGTATAAATTTTGCCATTATAGCTAAGGCTACCAATTTTTAATTCTTTATAACAAACTATAATCTTCATCTACTCATCTCCCCTAACATTATCTTCAAGCTCTACTCCATATGTTTCTAGCAAGGCCCTATCACTTGGCTCTAGATTTTTATTTGTAACGCTATTAACAATTTTTGTATATTTATTTAAAATTTTGCTAATTTGCTTATGCTCGGCCAATTCTTCTTTAGATAAAGTGTCCTTTTTGTCTTCCATTTTGGCTGCCCAATCTTGAAGATCTTTATAACGCTGGTAATTTTTAGCAATAAAGTTTATTCTGTCCTGTTCAACTTGTAAGCGGCTATTCTTACTTTTAATATAAACGGGATGGTTATTAAACAAAATATCCCTAACATATTCGTCACCATGCACCCGAACAAAGCATTTTTTACAGGCAAGCCCTAACAGCTCGGCATTATAAGATATTTGTCTTTTTTCAATCTCTTTGGCTGCTTCAATATATTCAGGGTCTTGCGGATTTTTTGCTAGTTCCTCGGCCTCGTCATACCATTTCCATCTAACAAATTCGCCAACTTTTCCGTTGGCAAAATTTTCAAAAGTTTCGCCAAAAGTATCATCACTATAATAATCGCCAATTGGCCAATATAGATTATCATGAACTGCCTTTTCCCCTTCTTGTGCAGTATGCCTTTTAATAATTGCATAAACTACATTCATAGGAACCATATCTGGCACATCTTGCCTTTTTTTGCAATAGTCTAGCTTAGTTTGAACAGCAGCCTGAATTTTTGTAGTAATTGAAGCCAAATCTGCATTGTTATACATTTCTTTTATGCCATATATGCTATAAAATTCATCCAACACCTTAGGGAAATTTTGCTCGCTAAATAAGTCACTAAATTTGGCAGCCATATCAGCATATTGTCCGTTTAGCAAAATTTGCTCTTCTTTGCCCCAAATTTGATTGTTATTTGGGCTAAGTTTATAATGCCTGCTTGCTTTGCTTAAAAAGGCGTTTGCGTTATCATACATAGGGGCTACATCTAATACACACTTGTCACCATCTTGCTTAATTACAAATGCCAAATTCCTTGCTGCCCTATCATATTGGTTTGTTAAGTAATCAAAGCAACATATTTTATTAAGTTTTTCTCTTATAGAATCTTCATCAATATAAACATCAGTTAATTTGTCAACTCTCAATTTTAGCCTATCTATAACAGAATTTACACTTGTGCAACTAGACCCATAAACTATATCACCACCAAGGTCAGCATATGTTATGTGCTCGCCGAAATCGGGCGAAACTACACCAATAGCCCTAGTTTTATCATCTATTAAAATTTTGCTATCAATGCAATCAACGCCAACTTTTTTTGCTAAAAAACTAACAAAACATTCTACAAATTGCTCATGCCTACTATAACGCTGCCCAAGTGTTGGATATTTTGTAAAATACCTAGTATTGCCAATCGTTGTAAATTTGCTGGGGGTTGCTCCAGCTTTTGTGCTATACTCACTAATTGTATCTGCACTAATATGCAACACTCCTGGATATTGGGACAAATTGTATCTATTTACCATATCATAAAAGTAATCTTTTGTATTGTTATATTCGTTAAATAGTTTTTCGTCCATACATTAATTTTATAACAATGGACTTATTTTGTCAATATCATTTATTTGCAAATTTGACATTTGTCAAACATTTTATAGTAATTTTTTGAAATTTTTTTAAAAAATTTGAAAAAGGTAGTTGTTTGAGTAATATTGGATAGAAAAAAGTATACCACTTTTAATAATTTCGTATATTATACCACATAGGTTAAAAAACTCAAAACGATTTTAAGCACCAAACAACTATTGCAGGCTAGCCTGCAATAGATAGGCAAACTTTGTAAAATGTTGTAAATTACGCCGCTGTGTAAATTTGTTTTTCTGTCTTTTTGTTTTTTATAAACCGCACTTCGTCATACTCTTCTTTTTTTTCTTTAAGCAAGAGCAGTAAGTCGGCGCGCTTTTGCATGGGTGACCACCAAACCTTTTTACCTTCACGGTTGCGAAGTGAAGAGTGTGGGCGATTGTTGTACCTTATCATCCAATCCATCATTTTAGTCTTTAACTCGTCAAAAGTCTTAAACTTAAGATATTTATAAAAGCCCTCTTGGTCGCTGCGGTGGCTACGCTCCACTTTTCCATTTAGTCTAGGTGTATATGGTTTAATAAGCTGGTGCTTTATTTTAAGTTTGGAAAGCAGCTCATCAACGGCATGCACTTTCTTTGTGGTTATGGTTCGACCATCTTTCCATTTTTTCTCTTTATGATTGGTAAACTCCAAACCATTATCCGTTTGCATGATTGTTGGCAAATAGCCGTAATATAAAATTGCCCTTTTAATAAAGTCCAAAGTAGATGATACATTGTGTTCTATATAAGGATAAAGAAAACGCTCCCTTGTAGCTTCATCTATCATTGTGTATTGGTACACCCACGGGTCATCGCCCTCTTTCTTAGGCATCTTATTGCACTGGATAGGCACATACTTAACATCCATTTGCCACTTGGTACCCAGCATTTCTGGTGTGTCATATCGCTGCGGAACATATCTATCCAGCTGTTCTTTTGGCCTTATACCAGATTTTACCACATAGTTGTAAAACCCACCATAAGAACGACTATATGCATACTTTGCCCGCAAAATGCCTAATGCCTCGTTATAAGACATGTCTGGATTACTTTCAAATACAGCTATAATTGCCTCTCGCTCTTCTTGTGTGTGAGATAGTGGGTGCGGTGTGTGCGGTCTACTAGACTTTGGTTTTAAACTCTCTATTGTTCCATTGTATACCCTTTTCCAACGCCACAAGCTTGGCTCTGAACATTTAAATTTCTGACATACTTTTAGTATTGGCTTTTTCTCTTCGAGCCAATACTGCAGTGCTTTTCTTTTTTGATATGCCGAAAATCTTACTCCTTGCATATTATTTATCCTCCTCAAAATTTGTTACAATAAAATAACACCAGTTTTTGGATTTTTCAAGGGGTAATTTTGCAACAAAAAAATAGGATAGGTAAAACCTATCCTAAAATTTTTCTATTATCTTCCAGAAACTCGTCACAGATAGCTATGCGGTTGCTATCGGCTGAATAAACAACTTTCCAAATAAAGTCGTTAGCTAAATGTATTCCCGAAAAACTATACCAGCCGATTATAATAAAGTTGAAAAATATCATAAACACTGTAGATAAACTTGGGTTTGAAAACACAGGCATTATTGTATAGAATATACATGTTATTATTATTCCAATTGCTAAGGCAGGAGTTATTCGTGCAGCCAATCTCCTTTTCTCGTTATAAAAAATACCAGAATTATCTAGTTCTCCAAAAATCTCCGTATTAAACAAATTGTTGTAGGTTACATTTTGGTGTTTAATTTTTACCTTTAGCAATTCGTCTTTATCAGCAATTTCTGCCTTTAGTTGTTCTGCTAATGTTAAATCTTTCCTTTTATATGCGTTAATAATTTTAAAATGTATATCACAAATTTTTAATTGCTCCTCCAAGAGTGCCTTTATATTTTCAGCCTTTGTGTTTTTGAGTTTCAACTTCTCATATTTTTTCTTTGCTTTTAAATAATCTTTTTGCTTGGCATAATCTTTTTCATTTGGCTCTACACATCTTATCAGTGACACTTTTTCGTACTTATACAATAAAATATCTTGATATTTTTCCACCCGTTTGCGGTAGTTGTAAACATTTACCAGCCACTCCCTTAATTCTTCAATTTGGCTATTTTTGATTATAGCCTTGCGGTGTTCTATAATACTCTGGCGCTGCAATACAAATTTGGGTTGTCTTCTATTTTTGTTTTTACGCAAGATATAACAGCCAAACAAGCAAAAATATCCCATTACTAGTTTTAGAAGGTAATTACACCAAAAATCCCAAGTACTAATCAGGGCCATGTTAAATCTAGTTTCTACCAGTTGTAATAACCCGCTCATCAAGGCACAAGAAATAACAAGTACTATACCGAATAATGAATTGAAGAAATCTCTATCTATAACTAGAGTTTTTTCGTTATTCTCTCCATATTTAATTTGTATTGGTTTCATTATTCATTCTCCTCCGTGCATTTATTTCGTCTACAATCACAAATATTAGCCCTATACCTATCGAGATGCCGACTAATAGCCACCAGTTATAAAACTTACTGGCAAAACTAGAAATTGCCCACAGAACGCCCAAAACAAGACTATAGGTTACCAATTTATGCAAACAAAGTAAAATTCCTCGGGGCAAACCATGTGGGGCTTTGTTTATTAACGCAAATATCTTTTTGCGAAAGGCAATGAACACGAATAACAGCACTAAGCAGCCCATAAATGTAACCTTAAATCCAGTACTGGTATCAGTTAATGCCACGGTTTCGTTAAGCATGATTATTGGTATTAGCCAAATAAATATTAGAGATACAAAATATGCCCATCTTGTTTTAAGAAATGTTAATAACTTATCTTTAAGTTTAGACATAGGTTATCTCCTGCTCTTGTTCAACTTTTTCTTCAACTGGCGTGGAACTTTCTTGACTTTGCTCAACTTCTACTTGTTCTTGCTCTATAATCTGCTCACCAAGCTCTATTGTCTGCTTAACTTCGGTGGTGGCGGCATTTAGAAGTTCATTTTTAAGCTGAGTATAAACCAGAGTGAGTTCTGCACTGTTGCTAACTTTTAGAACTGCTTTAATATATGCTTTAAGTTCCACCGGACAAGTGTCTTTATTTACTATTTCGGTTAGCAATTCAGATAATTTGCTTAAAGGCTGTTGAAGCCCATTTATTGCCGCTAACACCGTCTTGTCCACCAAAGTATCTACGCTGGTCATTTTGCTAATTATTAGCTCTGCAAGTGAGTTATTCTTGGCTGTTTCTTTGGCTGCCGCTCGCTTTCTAGTGCAAAGGCCAATAATCCACTTTATTATTCGTATAACCGAATATATTGTTGCCGAGGATAAACCTAGACCAGCCAAAAACTCAACAGGTTTATTAACTATAAGTTGAAAAAATTCTACCATAGCCTATTCTCCTTTATGAGAGCAGAACTCGTCATGCGTGTAGTGGTCTATAATTGGATTACCATTCTCATCGTTTTGAGTTATTCCGTCTATTTTCTTGTATACTGGCGTATCGAGTTTGCAACAGCCGGCACCGACTAGCTTATTGTCTAGCTCCAACAAATTTGTTAGTTCACTTGTTGCCTGCTCCACTTGTTTTTTTAAGCTTTCCAGCTCAGTTTGTTTAGCCAAAATTTCTTCAGCTAAATTCTTCCGTTCTTCACAACCATTAAGTTGTCTTCTTGTTTGCTGCGATGAAAAAACGGCATACACTTTGCCGTTCTCTATCTGCAAACTTTCCTCTATCTCTTTTTTGTTTAACATTATTTTCTCCTTTAAATTTGTTTTTCCACACATTCAGGCACAACAGGTTTTTCCAGCGTAAGAGTAATATCTAGCAATTTTTGTCTAAACTCTCTTACTTCGGCTTTTTGCTCTTCGGTTAGGCAATCGTACCAAACAGCCCTGTCAATGATTGTAAAATACTTTTCTCGCCATTCTCTAAGCTCTTGCTTTTTTATTTCTAACAATTCTTCTTCTGTGTAGGGTGCGTACACCTGTATATCTTCGTATTCATCCCATGCCTCTACGGCTGGAATTGCGGGCTGCGCCTTTATTTCTTCCACATGGCGGCCGCCATTATTGTAAACTTTTTTTACCTCATAGAATTTGCCGCCAATTACCTCAACCTGTTTGCCGCTTGACTGCATTTCTGCCGCTATCTCTTCGGCGCTCTTAGCTGGCACCGCCTCTGCCTCTTCGTGGTGCTGAATAAATAATTTTTCTGCAACCAAATGGCCTAGTGTTAGGTCTAGTTCATCTGAGTTTAATTCTATTGTTTTGGTTTGATTAAATATCCTCATAATTCACCCTCCTTATGCTATCCTTTCCCAAACATATACTCCGCTTATTGCAGCAGTATCAGTTAGGTCTGTTATTAGCGAACCATTTGGATTGTATTGGATGCCGGCATAACTTCCAAACCTATTTTGAAATATCCCCGTTTTGGAAGTACCTACTGTTCCCGCATCACCACTATATCTTTCACCTGTTGAGGGACTCATTAAATATGTTTCTGCGTCTATGGGGTTATAAATTACCGGCGCACTATCTCCCAGCGGCAAGTTTACATTCTCGGCTATGCATGTCCAGTCTCCGCCAAACATTGAAGCTGGAGAGATTTCTGTTGTACATATATAAGTGCTACCAATTGGGTAAAGTTCTAACCCCGCTAATTGTTTTAAGCTCTCTAGCTCTTGATAACTAAATTTAACATTATTCATAAAAACTCATCTCCTTTTCTAACTCCACTTCGGCGAAATCTATACTCTGCCGGTCTTTTGGCTTAAACTTTAATTCTAACATATTATTCCTCCTCTGGGAAGCTGATTACAAAACTCACTTCCCCCGTTTCCGCGTCTTTTTCTGAGCTAACAAACACGCCGTTGCCAAGCGGAATGGTGTTGCTTGGCTCAATTTCTCCGTTTGTGTTAGTCACCATAGCCATGTTTGTACTTGCAGCCCCTTGCGAAATGTCGAGCTTGGTAGTTAGTTCATCAGTAACGGCTTTTTGTGTCATTGCTCCATCGGTATTTGTGCCTGTGCTATCGTATAGAACTGACCCGTCTGGTATGTTTGGTAAATTTGATAGGTCGTTATAGTCACCACTTGTGGCAACAGCAGATAGCCCTGTTACTGCCGTTTCGACATTCGCACTTGTGCCACCCGTGTTTACAACTAGCCTAACTTTTCCATTAGTTGATGCTGTCCCACTCTCAATACTCCTCACTGCGTTGTCTGCAAGAGTGCCTTGTGACGCGGTGGCAAAGGCTGAGCTTTCCTCATACGCTGCACTTTTCAGTCCTGCCACTGCGATATTGTCTGTTGACGATGAACTGCCATTGATTGTCTTTGTCAACTTAATTGTGCCATTTGTTGAACCGCTTGCAATGGTCACATTATCCAATTTGGAGTTGGTTAGAGTGTTATCTGCGGTTTGTCTAGCACTTGCTTCCGCGTTTATGTTATTTTGTAATGTACCATCAGCGCTTTTTCTCTCAGACGTTTCTGTGGCTAGCGTTGTATCTTGTTCGTCATTTTTGGTTTCTATTGCAGTTACTCTTGCAACTAATGCTGATGTTCCGCTTTCGTCCTGTGCTATCCAGTCTGCAATTTCTTTAAGGGTGTCAAATGCTTCGGGTGCGGAATCAACAACTGCACTAACTGCCGAATTAATTTCAGCGGTCACATCGGTTTTATTCGCTTTGACGGTGTCTAGTGTGTCTATTTGACTTTGTAAGGCTGTGTCTTCGTTAGTACGATTTGTTATTTCGCTATTTATATCCGTTTGTAAAGTGGTGTCCGCTTTTGTTCTCGCACTTGTCTCATTGTCTATATTCGTTTGAAGTGTTGTGTCAGCAGTCGTTCTTGCACTTGCCTCAGTTGATATTGCCGTGTCTAAATTATTTTGAAGTTTAGTATCTGCGGTCTGCCTTGAACTTACTTCCGCATCTATGTTAGATTGTAAAGTTTCATCCGCAGTCTGCCTTGAACTTGCTTCTGCATTTATGTTGGTCTGTAAGGTGGTATCCGCGCTGGTTCTTGCTATTGTTTCGTTTGACAAGGCTGTATCTTGCTCTGTGTTTTTGGTTTCTATTGCACCCACTCTTGTTACTAACGCCTCAGTTCCGCTTTCGTCCGATTTTATCCAATCTGACACCTCTTTGAGGGTGTCAAAAGCCTCCGGGGCATCATCAACTACTGCGGATATTGCAGCGGTTATTTCGGCCGTCACGGCGGTTTTATCTGCCTTGATATCGCTAAGGGCTGTAACTTGGCTTTGTAGGTCTGCATCGGCACTAGACCTATTGGCAGCTTCTATATTTAGCAACTCATCTATGTAGGCCTTTTGGTCGGCGTACTCTTTGATTGGCAATGTGCTTGGTTTCATGCCACCTGCGCCGTCCGAAACTAGCACAAGTTCAGCTTCAGCGTCAACCTTGTCTACCTTCTCTTGTTGCAGCTGGTTAACCTTAGCGGCTATTACATCTTGATTTGCGAGAACAATACCGCTTGGGTTAAAACCATTTCCCTTTACATATAAATTTAGCGTTGCACTTGGCAGCAAGCTTGTGATAACGCCATTGTCGTCTGTGCTAACATAGGCAAATGTTAGACCTAAACTGCCATTTATCGTGCAAAACTCTTGCGGCAAAGGCCCTTGATAGCACTGATACTCTTGACCGTCTATGAGTGCATCTTTTTGGTACGGCAAGTCATAAGTCTGCGAAGCCCATGTTTTTCGCCCCTCTGTGTTTGTGGTTGTGCCGTACACCTTCACAAGTGCCGTGGTAACCGAATTGACCGTTTTCGGAACCAAACATTCAATGTCAATATAATTGTAACTGTCTTTATTGAGTTCCACCGGCACCACAACAACTCGTAGCGAGCCGTAGGATGTAAGCACTACTTTAATTTTGTTTTTGTCTTTTAACATATTCTCTCCTTTATAAAAAAATTTTATATACAAAAAAGACAAGCCGCTACACTTGTCTTTTAGGTATTAAATTATGCTGCTAAACACACATCTAAGCATTTGCTATTTCAATATATTCACTGATGGTTTCATCAATATTTTCTTCAAAGGACTCCCTATCTGAATAACATTTTGATAATTGGCAAGTTAATTTTTTATAGTCTTTTTTATCAATTTTTGTATAGTCCTCACATATTCCAATATTAATACTCTGAAGCTTTTTCTCTTTCATTTCTAAGCAATCATATGCAGTTCTTAAAGCTTGAAGAGTTGTCCTTATTGGGAATATAAATATGGGTGCTTTTAACCCTTTAATTTCCACTTTGTAGTCTACTACAATATCAGAGTTTGCTAAAGGCTTATATTTGCGTTCAAAATTATATTTTGTCTTTATATTTTTTTCAAAATAATCATCAATCAATTCTGTAAACATGGATACAATAAAGTTTTTACTTAATATATCCATATTGGTAACTTTCGCTATTGTTAGGCAGAATTTACTTAAATCTTCAACAAATGTATCTTCGCTTGTAGGTAACGATAATACGCCTTCATTATCATCTATACCATTGGCGTTTAATATATTATTTAATGTTTCTACTTTAGAATCGCTATCTATATCTATATAATAAGATAATTTCATTAAGGTCATTCCAAAATCCGATAGTTTATATTTGCCACAATCCTCACATAAAAACACTTCAATAATATCACCATCTTCATGGTAAAATGGGGCAATTACTTTTAAGGAAGAATTTGGACCGAGTTCAAAGTTAATATTAAATTTTGAATTTTTTATAAATAAATTAGCATCAACCATCACATTATTCCTCCTTAAACTCGAAAAAGTTAAATTGATATCTCACGCCCTTCATCCTTAACACATCTGACTCGTCTTTAATATTACAAAAATTAAGAAATTCTGCAAGTGCGGATTCATAAGATATGTAAGTACCTTCGATTGCATCAAATTTATTGCATAAACCTTTGTTTAATTGAATTATATTAGCAATGTGTATATGAAATGTGTTAAAAATTTTATTGTCTATATCTTTGTTTTTATGTACATGAGCTCCATTAAATCTAACTAAATTAATTTCCTTATTTTCGCTTTTCCAAACAAGCCCAATCGAAAATCCATTAGCTATAAGATCATTTATTCTCATGAAGACCTTAAATTTATATTGACCATCCACACTTTCACAAGAAAAATCATTACGTTTTATATGTAAACCACGTCTATCCGTGTAAAATTTTTTCTTTGGATTAACCGTAATGATTTTTTCACAATGAATTATTGCATCCAAATCCTCTTGTGTCATATTATACTCTCCCACTTAATATTGAGTATAACATAATTTTTGTCAATATCAATAATATTTT
>CAYTHL010000032.1:0-12951 GCA_964437615.1 uncultured Lachnospiraceae bacterium
AGGCTATAGCTTGCTTAAAATATTTTTCATATAAATTTTTAGAACATTCAAAACCTAAAACTTGCCTAGGATAATTATTAACCCAATCTTCAACCTTTTTAATATCTTGCTCGCTATATTTAGACAAGTCTTCTCCTTTTGGTATAAGGCGCCGTATTTCTCTATTTATTCTTTCGTTAGTACCACGTTCACATGAACAGTATGGATGGCAATAATAGACTTTTGTGCGTGTATTATTTTTACCAAACTTACTTCGTTCTAGTGCTTTACTATCTGCAAATTCAGAACCATTATCTACAGTTATAGACTTAAACACTTTTTTGAAGTTTTTACCCAATCTATTTTCAAGTATATTTAGACAATGTATAACACTAGCACTCTTTTGGTTTTTCATAGGCATAATTATTTCTTTATGGGTTAATCTTTCAGTTAATACTAAAAGAGTATTTAGTGTTCTGCCACAAACACAATCCATTTCCCAATGTCCAAAAGTTTTACGTTCCAATATTTCTTTTGGTCGTCTTTCTATACTTGTTCCACGTGGCGGTCTTTTAATAACAAGTCTTCTTTTCCCATGTCGTCTACGTTCTTTCATAGGCAGATGCTTAATCGTAACGTCGCCTATATAGCCACGCTCTATGTATTTATATAAAGTATTAACAGATATGGAAGTTTGGAACTTCAAGCCTTTCTTTTTTATCTCGCCTAATACAGCAAGTGGCGAATATTTTTCTTTCAATATTTTATATTCTATATATTCTGCAAGTTCGTAATCCTTGCCAAGCTTAATATCTGCACCTTTATTGCGCAAATGTTCTCTATATTTTTCATGAGCAATATCACTACTATATCGTGTTTCATAATCCCATGTAGAGCCAACTAGATGCTGATACGCTCCACGTTTTATTTCTCTATAAATTGTACTAATATGCACACACAAAATGACCGCAATTTCTTTTACGGGCATCTTGATTTTAAGATAGCTCTCTAATTGCAGACGTTTAGTTTTAGTTAAATGCTTGAATGTTCTCATATTAGCAGTTCCTTTAATTTATAAATCGCTAGGTTTGGCGGTTTGCTTTGACAAGCTAAATGCAAAACCGCCAAACCCTATTAATTTATAACCTTACCGTTAGGCAACACTATGTTAATTACTAATTGACAATCTAAAGAATTAACAATTCTTTCAAAATCATTAATTCTAAAATCGTTAGCTATTATTTTTCTAGACATATTAGGTTGTGATTGCCCGAGCTTTTTTGCAAGTTCTGCTTGCGTTATATCTAGTTCTAGCATCAATTTTTTTAATAATTTACTAGTATTCATATAGCTATACCCCCTTACGAAAGTAATTATATATCATAAAATTGCTAATGTCAATATATTTGTTTTATTTTATAACATAATTGATATTTTTTATGTTCACGTTATTTTATGGCGTGTTTTGTATTGGCATAGCCAAATTAAAAATGTAAAGAACCGTAAAAATAATTTTTAACAAAGTGCCAAAGCGGGTCGGCACCGCATTTATTAAAAATTATTTTTACTTGCACAATGTGCATTCTTGACATTTTAATTTGTTGCTATGCTGAAAGCTAGACAAGACGAAGTAAGGCGAACCTTACTTCGTCTAAATAAATAAAAAGGGAGTAGAGCTATGGCAAACTTAAACATTTACGAAAAGGTAACTAACCGCATTATAGAGCAGTTAGAGCAAGGTATTATACCTTGGAAAAAACCATGGTATAATGCCGGACTAAACATAAAAGGAGCAGAAGATTTGCGCGAAGTGGCTTTTAATAGAGTTTCTAAAATGGCTTATAGTCCTTTAAATCAAATGCTACTCTCAAAACCCGGCGAATATGCCAGCTTTAAACAATGGCATGAGCTAGGCGGGAAAATTCGCAAAGGGGCAAAAGCTGAAATCGTCGTTTTTTGGAAAATGCTAAACATAGAAGAAATTATAGACGAACAACGAGTTATTAAAAAAATACCATTACTAAGATATTTGCCGGTTTTTCATATCGACGACATAGAAGGAGTAGAACCATTAAAAATAAAAGAAGCAAAACCGGGCGATTGTTTTGATGTAGAGTTAAAAGCCGAAGAAATAATACAAAATTACAAGACACGTGAAAATGTTAAAATTTGCTACGGCGGCAATGATGCTTACTATTCGCCAATATTTGACGAAATACATGTTCCCGAACGCTTTCAATTCGGCAAAAAAACTGAAGAATATTATTCTACTATCTTTCACGAAATGGTACATAGCACGGGAGCAAGCCATAGGTTAAATCGCTTAACAATAACTGCCCACTTTGGCGACAATGATTATAGCAATGAAGAATTAGTTGCAGAAATTGGCGCAAGCGGCTTACTAAATCTACTTAATATTGAAACTAAAACAACTTTCAAAAATTCTGTTGCTTATATACAAAACTGGATTACACAATTAAAAAATGATACAAAATTGATAGTATCGGCTAGCACTAAAGCAGAAAAAGCCATTAATTATATTTTTAACGGCAAACAAGAAGATATACAAGGGGCGGTTTAACCGCCCCAATAAAAAACAAAAAGAAAAAACTTTGATTATAACCAAAACATAAAAAAACCGGTTTATCACTTAAAAATAAACAAACAATGAAAAATTCTTAAAAAAGTCTAGGTAAAACCTAGACTTTTTTAATGCAATAACTCATCCAATAATTTACTCTTTGATTTTAACATTTTAACTATATTTTTTTCTTGTAATTCAACTTCTTCATCGACTTCATCATTATTAATTGTAGACAATGGAACATGCACACGCTCCAAAATATTTGCAACACTTTCGTCACGACGAATAGTATAATTATTATAATAATGCCTTTCATCGTTTATCTCAATCGCAACGATTGGTCTAAAAGAATGTTTACTAAAAACAACTAAATCTAAATTCCTAAACAATTCATCGTTACGTTTTTTATTATTAGGCGTATCAATAAAAGATTGCAAATTTACTTGCGGAAAAACTTCGTATAAATCATCTAGATGATTTTTTACAGCTTTATAAACTTTATTCTCTCTATAATTTATTAAAGCCTTAGCAACGTACTCTTTATTCTCATCAAACATACGATAAGCATCTTTATCTTCGGCATCAGTACCAAAAACAAAGTCATTTTCACTATCATATTTATATCTGTAAAAACCCATATTAACAAAATACACTAATTTTATATTAAAACACAACAAAAAAAATGTCTTTTATTAAAAAAGACACTTTTTTATTATTTATTATATAATTTTTGGAATTACGCCAAAACTAGTTAATGCCACCAATAAAAATATCACTAAAATTATTGCACTTAATGTTATAAAATACCATTTTTTACTCACTATGCTAACCACTAAACCTCCAACAACGCTACAACTCGTCGCCAAGCCAAAAATTATCGCTAATGGTAATAAAAAAATATAAGCAAGAACACTGTTTGCAGCAATACTACTAACCATTGACGGCAAGAAAATGTAACAAGACATTAATAATACTAAAGATATCAGATAATTTATCCCTATGTTTAACCAATTTAACATGTTTAGTTCTCCTTTATAAGTCATCACTTTGTGACTGTTCTTTCTGTTTAGCAGTTTCTGCTCACTAAATAGTACCTGCTAAAAATATTGCAAGCACGGCTGCAATATCGAAGACTAGAAAACTCACGTGCAGCCAAAGCCTAAATTTATTTTCAGTTGCTACGCCTATTATTAAATTAATAATAAAAGTTACGACATTCACTCCGGCAGTTATCAATAATACTGGCAGAATAACGACTAGCAATAAAACGGCAGTACCGCCAACAGCAAGGCTGTAAATACATTGCCCAACCATTACACCTGCTGCCACGAACCCAACTATACTAAGTAGCCAAAATAAAATATTAAAAAACTTTTTCATAAGTTAGTTCTCCTTTATTAAGTCATCACCTTGTGACTGTTCTTTCTGTTTAGCGGTTTCTACAAATTTTAAGAACTCACTAAATAATCGATACATATCAACTTCTGATATATCTAACTTATCTTCTAATTTTAATTTTTCTAACTCTTCTAAAAGCTCATCTTTTATGCACTCAAATTGCCCTCGTAGCCCCGAAACAGAAACTTTTAATTTAGACCAAAACCCTAATTTTACACCCATACTTTCTAAAATCAACAAGTAAAAAACATCTATTTGTGAAAATTTCTTTTTCATGTTCTTAAAAATATATTTACTAATTTTATCATTATATTTAGTTGGCACATAATCGCAAGTATCTAAAGTGCGGCTAAAAGTTTCATAATATTTTACAAGAGCTTTATCTATTAAATGATTTTTTATAAATTCCACTATTACACTGCGCTCCTTTTTCTATAATAATTTTCAGGCAATTCATCGTCATTTTCTTGCAAATATTTTATATAGCCGTCCAAAGTGTCATCTATCTCTTCTGCGGGCTTATAATCAAAATCTTCGTCTAAATGACCAGCATAAAATTTAGGTTTACAGCTTTGACTATCATATAAATCAAACACACTATAATTTGCAGAAATGGTTTCTTCAGTATAACAAGATTTATCAGTTTTACCACTAAGCATATATTTATCAAAAAGACCCGAATTTTCAATCTTTCGTATTACCCAAGTCATTTTACGCACATGGCCATATTTATCGTATTTTAGACTTAAATTGCGTATCTCTATAAATTGAGCAAGTTCACGAATATTGACATCTATAAGCATTGGTCGTTGTGTATCTAAATATATGTCTAAATCATCGTGTCCGTGTTGTTCATACCACCTAGACTGCCAAACGGGGAAGTACATTGACATTCTGCTATTTAGATATTTTTGCGCTTCAGTTATACAAATAACTTCAAACGGCAAATTATAATGAGTCTTAACAAAATTATTATCAAAACCTAGCCGAAAAGGATTAATTCTGCGACTATATCTTGGCGAATAACCAAACTTGCGAAACTTAATATCGTAATTAGCAGATACACAATGAATAGGCACAGTTTTAATAGCAAAAAACCCATTAGACTGCTTTATTATTATTTCACTTTGCATTTTACGATTACGTTCTCTATTAAAAGCTTGCTCATTCGCCAAATATGTCATAAAACAAGTTTTACCAGTGCGAGGTGGTGCAAAAATGATTGTTATCATTATTGCTCACTCTCCACCAACTCAGCAGTTTCAATATTTATAGTATAATTGCCTTCATTATAGGTATTAATTATTAAAATACCATTAGCATACGATAATGAACTTGGAACAATCATATCACTACTAACACTTTCTACAATGATAGTATCCACCACTACACAATGTTCAATATCTAGCTTATAAATATAAATGTCATATTGATTACTGGTGCTATTAAGAGCAGAACCAACGATAAATACTTTTTGATTATCACCAACACTTACTATATTACTATTAGAAGCCAAAACACTTACTTCAAAAGTTAATTCGGTTACTTCAAAAGTATACAAATCTACATACACTAGCCATTCAGCATTGTCAGAACCTAACAGCATATATTTACTTGGATTATCTGACCAAGTTCTAACCAAAGCATTCTCATACAAAACAACTTCTTCACTTGTCTCATAGTTAAAAGTAAACAAACCTTCGCCGCTTATAGATGAATAATATAAAGATAGACCATCTTTATAAGCTAAAAATGTTCCTTCACCTGGAGTAAAAATTAATTTAGCAATATTATTACCGTTTGAAATAGACAATAAATAACTAGAACTAGTGCTTAAATCTCCCGAAAAATCGCGATATTCTAATAGGAATGTTTCATTATCCAACAAAGTATAAAACATAGTTTCGGTTGCATCATAATTAATAACTACTGTTTCACCTTCGGCATTAACAAACTCTATATATTTAACAAGATTGTTGGCAATGTCATAAATTACAAATTCGCGATTATAAGTTTCATTATTGATGCAAATTAAAAACATATAATCTTCATTAATAGCAATTAATTCCATAATGTTAGCCATTTCATTTGGTGCAATCGTAAATGTCATATTCGCCAAATCACTAATGTCTAGATTAATAACTTGTGAAACACCATTTGCCCAAACTCTTAACATAACGATATTGCTAGAAATCATTGATAAAAGCTCACAGCTTTCTACTTCTAAATTTGATAAATAATAGCCATTATAGCCTTGTTCCGCAGTTATATCTGCAACGATTAACAGCTTATTACAAGAATCAACCAAGCCAATTATGGTATCAGAAAACTCCATTACCGAAACAAAATCGAAACCGCAATTTGCCAACCATGTTGTTTCGCCAGTTGTAATATTAAAGTATACAACACCTTCCAATATCCTATCATTTGCAGATACAACATAATTTCCATTACTTAATTCGGTTTTCATCCATATATTTGCTTTATTTAATGCTTCGCTATTGATATACTCAGCAGTAAACTCTAACTTGAAAGGTTCAGTTTGTAAGGTAGTTAAATCAAACTTATAAAGATTATCAGTTCGCCAATCTTTTAATATAATGGTATAATTATCATATTCAATTATCGTATTCAAATCCAAACTATATTGAATGCCGACACTTAGAATTTGAATTATCTCATCAGTTTCAACGTTGTAATATACGGCGCCAGGATAACTATAATCAATGTACGAAACAATATAATTGCCATTAGTTAATTGCGACATATATACATTGCTGTCGCCAGAAAGACCAGCTTCTATTAATTCTCGGTATACAGATTCAGTTTCCCAAATCAATTCGCCGGTTTCTAAATTGTACCAACCTATACCATAACCAATAGTAGAACAAACAATATAAACTTCATCATCTTGTGGGGACACACGGTAGCTATCTTCCGGAAATTTAACCAATTTAACTGAAATAGGATTAAGGAAACTAATATAATAATAAGTTTCAATGTCATTCTCAAAACATATAAGTAAACCATGATAAAGCCCCATAGGCTCAAAAGAGCAACTATCATAATTGTCATTTGCAACTTCTACACTTTCACCAGTTTCTTTATCGTATACTACAAAAGAATTGCTGCCAGTGGTATCATTAATACTAGAAATAACACTTACATTCCCATAATCATTTATTATGGAACCGCTAGAGCCGTCCGGCAAAATAGAATTGTGTATACCACTAGTAACATTATAATCATATATCGTTTCGCTAGTTTCAATTAAATAATTATCATCGTATGATACTACATTTTCTATAGAACCTTCCAAATCATTAGGCAAGGCAACCACTATGCCATCATTATAATAATAATTATTTACATTATTACCACTTGTAATTTTGACAACAGAACCCCCGTTTTCTAAATCGTTAAGCTCAAAGTTGTCAATTGGAGTATCTAACGAATATTCTACAAATAAATCTTCAGCAGTTAAATAAACTACAACGATAGTTGCGCCACTAGATATAAAAACATAATTGCCATTATTAGTAACAACACACAAACTAAAAATTAAATCTGTATTATATAACAAAGTAAACTCAGTATTGGTGATACTATAATTATACACACCACCCGTGGTTTTATTACTTACAAAAATATTACTACTATCTCTAGATAGCAATATATTATAATCCGCCAAATTAGTAGATATTTCACTTGTAATAGGTGTTTTTTCTTCATCTACTTTGCCATAAATGTAGCCGTTAATAGTTTGTCGAACTTCATCACTAGAGCAATAAGCTATACTAACTCCGGTAGCAGCAACTCCAACAACGCCTAAAATGCAAAGCAAAAATGTTAAAAATTTCTTCATTTGAAAATCTCCTTTTTTAATATTCACATATAAATATAATAGGTTCTAAAACAATAAAATCTTGTATATCTTCACTAGATAATTGTAAGCCTATGTTAGAACCGCTTTCAGTCCAAGAAATAGTCCATATATGGTCATCTGCAAGAGTTGGAGCTATATTACCAATAGTCTTTCCAACAATTACTTGAGCAATCGTCGTATTAACAGTAGAAGTGCCATTTGTTATTGAAAACACAACTTGCACTGTTTGGGAATAAACAACAAACAAATCAGTATCATCAGTAATTACTATATTATCGTCAGTTATAAGAGAAATATTATTTTCAGTTAATCCTACAAAAGCATTACCGGTATCATCAGTTAGATAAGCCAAATCTTCAATAGGCAACTCAAATTCAGAACCATATTCTACATAATTAGACTGATAAATTTTACTGCCATTATATATACGTACCAAACAATAATTACCGTCCAGACTATTGCTATGAGCAGTTATCACACAAAGCACAATAATAGCAATCAAAAACACTGCGAGAATAGCCACTAAAAACCAAATAAAAAACTTTTTCATAACTATTCGTCACCGCCTTTCTTATTATTTATAATCAACCGAAATGGAAAAGCAATTACAAACCAAAACCCCTTAAAGAACCATGATATAACTTTCCATAAAGCTTTGAATATCTTACAAATAAAATTAAAAATAGGCTCTACGCATAAAACCAATATAATCAATATAATTATACCGATTGCTAAAAGTACCCACTTAAACCAAACCCAAATACTAGCAAAGAAGCTTTTGATAGAATTCCAAATACGCTGCCAAAAAGTATACTGATTATTGCTTGGTAAGGAGCCACCTGTAGTTTTATTATCAACAACTCCTAGATTATAAACAACACCATCTGTTTCAAATTTTAGTCTTAAAATAGTTACAGAACTTACTTCTGTGCCAGACTCATAATGACCAACAGGATATGTTCCAACAAATTTTTCCTCATCTACATACGAACTTTCATAAAATCTAAGTACATACTGCATATTTTGCACATTGTTACTAGCAGTTGTAGTTAAATCTTCATTTTTGATAAAATCAGCAGAAGACTCAATTCTATTAAATTTATAAGTACTTTTCCACAAAAAACCAACTTTAACAGACACAACTTCGTCATATGAAAGACTAACAACATGGTCCTCATATTCTCCAAATTCTCTAGTAGTTGTACTCATTGTAGTGGCAGTACCAGTGGAATTAGTTTCGCTTATAGAAGCTACACCAACATCACCACTGCCTAAATAATCTGTAGTAAAACTGTATGTTCTAGTTACAAAATATACATCAGCTTCTAATAAACGGTCTATGTCATAATCTGTCGAAAATGCTATGTAATGACTATCACAAATAGAACCCCAACCCGTGACAGAAGTATAACGAATATAACCAACATATCTATCTACTATTAAAACAACCTCTGTTTTTTGACAATCATAATAGACATTACCATCTTGTGTATAAGCAGTCCAGACTTGTGCAACTTCAAAACTAACTTCATTAGTTACATTGTCATTACCAGTAGCCGCATCTATTGAAGGATAAAAATTTCTATAAATTTCAGTTATATTATAATATCTAAGTTCATCACTGCTGACTGAAAAATTATCAACTTTGTATTTAGAAAATACACCATTTCTATTTAATAATATTAGATTATATAAGTCTGTTTTATAGTTTTCATCATTAGACAGCTGTCTAGACAGACTGATACTTGTAGCTTGCAAAAATTTTGTTTCAGCACTTGGATTATATACATATACAAATAATTCACCATCAGAACTTTCAGCAATTTGTATTACACTCAAAGAATAATCGTCAACCTTACTAGGGTAGTCGTCCACATTAAAATTTTCGTCACTTTGTAAATCATCTAGTACATTAGAATAGTAGGTTGTACTTAATGCAGTTGCAGTATTTGCTATAGGCATAGCAAAGAAACAAAATATACTTGCCATAAGAAGTAAAAAGACAATAATTGTTTTACTAAAAGAAATCTTTTTAATAACTTTTTCTTTTGTCATACTAATTACTCCTTAGTTAGTTTTCTTTTTTTCTACAACCAAATAAGCAACTGTCTTATGATTACGTTTACCTTTATCGTCATAAAAATGGTCTATTATTTGCGACTTTGCAGTTCTATTCAGTTCGTTTATATCTCCACGATATGTTGGCTTTTTCTTATCAGTTGCCGTAACCAACATATTAGGCATAGAAGTTTCTATTTTACCTACAAAATGATATTTAGAGTTTAAACAATGTTTACCATTTTTGCCAACCACCCAAGCATCTTTTGCAGATATTAAACGAACCCCTTTATGTTTTAAGCTATAATTTACATTAGCCATATTTAATTTCCTTTTTTATTGACTTATATTTTTAATTGTGTTATATTAAAAAAGCCACCAGCCCTTGTAAAGGGAAGCAACAGGAAACTCCGTGTTGACAAAGAAGAACGTTTGGCAATTTTGACGTAGACTTCTTATATGCCATTAGCAATTGCTAGTGGCTTTTTTATATGCTATTTTTTACTATCACAATTTTTGCATTGTCTTACAACGTTATAATAAGTAACTTCTTTTGAGCCATCGGCTTTACGAATAGTACTTGACTTTAGTTTTCTTGCATTTTTATTAATGCGATATGTTGGCTTTGAGTAATCAACATACATATTTTTGTTCTTCTGTGACTTCTCGTAAAGGTCTTTCTTTACTTCTGCAAAGTTTGTACCATTGCGCTGTCTGCGTTTTGGTTGCCCAACAGTTTCATACTCTGGGTTGCCATATTTATTTGTTTTACCAGTAGGTTTTTTAACATAAGTTACTTCTTCAATTGTATATTTTGCATTGTTTTTTGCCATAATTTTGTTTCTCCTATTTTTTATTATTTTTATTTGTCAGTATCGAACGGCAATTTATCGTTTCCACAGATATTTTCAAACACTGACTGAAAATCAAATTTTGACTTCGACTCCTTTTTCTTCTCTAATAACTCATTTTTATAAACTCTGCCGACACCCACAGGTTTGCCAAAATTATCTAAGCCGTCATCATAAAGCGTAACATTTTCAGCTGTAACAACAATATAACAATTAATACGTCTAAATAATTGCTCCAAACTATCTTGATTTCCGCACCTTTTCTCCGGATACCAATATCTAATAGGAACAGATGAAGTAATTACAATCATTTCTCCAATAAATACCTTATTATGAAAACGACTGCTTATAGATGATTGAGTGTTGTTATCAATAATCTTTAACAAATCTTCAAAATTAAAAGTAGTATCTCGCAAGTCGTCTAAGATAATTGCTTTTTGACCTAAATAATCTTGCAAGGCGTCATTACTTGAAGAACTCATACAATAATCGTAGTTTAAGCTATTGAGAAATTTTTTGGCATAATATGTTTTGCCAGTACCAGCTTTGCCGGTTATAAAAACAACCTGCAACTGTCTATCCGTATTCATACTTGAACATAAGCACTCTAACTCCCATAATTTCTTTAACTGATTTAAAGCTTTTGTCTTTTCTACAATCGGTAAAGCATTTGCATATTGCAGCATTTGCGCATATGTAAAGTTCTTAAAATCGCCGATTATCTTTGACTCTGCTATTTCAGTTTCGAAATCAAAATTTGCTACTACTTCGCTAGGCAAGTATTGGTGTTTGTTTTTTTGTGACTCGTTTCCATGAGTTAGATACATTAGCATATCTGATTTACGACCCTTAACCTTTTCTATAAAGTTCTCAGGAACTTTAAACCAACTAGCAACCAACTTTGTATCACACGAACTGCCACCAAAATTTAAGTAAATGTGATAATGCGGTCTTGTGTCGTCCTTATCATGTAAAATATAAGCCCATTGTTTAATTGTCTTATATTGCATGCAAGTTTCTTGAATATCTACTTGCAACTTGTCTTCGTCAGTTACAATCTCCATTTGTCGTAACTGCATATCAAAACACCAAACCTTTAATTATTAATTGATACATATTTTACCACCCAATCAATTAGTCAACTTTTATACATTTTTATACGTTTTATACATTTTTCAACACCGCTTGGACAAGCCCCAAGCGGTGTTGCGTATATTTAGAAAAATTGGCACAAAGAGCCACATTGGCTTTTTATGTTTTTATACGTTTTATACGTTTTGTCAAATTATTAAATTTTACAGAACTCAATTAAAGATTTTTCTAAAAAATTATCTAAATTATTTTCTAAAACGTAATCAACTCCGTTTATATCAACAATAATGGCACTTCCTTTATACTCAGTAATATAGAGAATGTTTGCCAGATTAAAAAATAAACGTTCGCCTTGCTTTGTTTTTACATCAATAAACACAATAATTTAACTCCTTATAGATACAACACATTATCCGTGTAGTTGTTTGTACCTTGTACTAATTGCAAATCCGCTACAAATGTTTTATTATTAAAATCATTTAAGCCAAAAGTAACGTCAATCAAAGCACCGGGCTTAACTGAAATGTACTTGTCGTATGTATCAGGCTTTTTAGTTTTATTGATACAGCCAACAATCACAGCTTCAGTTTTTTTGGGGTGCCACAAATTCCCATTACTCATTTTAGTTGGCAGACGATACATTGTTAAAAACAACAATTCATCTCCAGTTTTTTCATCCTTATTTTGCCTTACATTTACTAAAATACAACGTTTCATTTTTAAACTCCTTTGCAAGATGAAATAACTTGCTATAAAAATTATTTTTGCCGGTGGCAAGACTTGTACTTGCATCTCTAGAAAATAAGCAAGGCTGTTTGAAGATTTCCTAGTATTTTACTTAAACTACACCAACGGGTGGCGGAGTTATTATTTCTGCCACTCCTTTAGGCATAGAAAATAAAAATGCGAACAATCTATCTTCGCATTTAATTATAAAATATACAACATACAAACGTGAACTTTGTTTTAGTTCCCTTTTTTAATTTGGTATGGTATAATAGATTACTTTTGCTGTATTCGCTACCCATAGTTTTAGTTCCCTTTTTTAATTTGGTATGGTATAATCTTACTTCGATAGAAAAGTCATCAATGGTAGTTTTAGT
>CAYTHL010000033.1:0-12502 GCA_964437615.1 uncultured Lachnospiraceae bacterium
TGACGCAGTAAGGGGGCTGGCTGCCGTGCGGCAAGTTCTTGTGGCAGACTGAGGGTTGTTTGGCTTGAATTAGTATTCTCTTTGTTATATTAACTTAAATATTAAGACACCCAATGACCAGTTGTACAACCCCCTGTCCGCTCCGCGTCCACCCCCCTTACTATGGGGGAATAACGAAAGCTAGGCTGTAGTGTTTTTGGAGCGGTAGATTTGTAGTGCAAAAGAAAAAAATAAAAGGTTGGTAGATTGCAACTTTTTTGTGTGTATATTTCTATTGCAAGAGATAAAAAGAGTTAGGGTTGGCGGTAAAAAATTAGGTTTAATTTAAACTATCTACCCTAACTTACTACCCCAACTTAACTGACTATGTTGCATAAATGATGTTTGTTAGCAAGTTGTAACTTACTGCCCTAAATTAATTGACTATGTTGCATAAATGTAGTTTGTTAGCATCTTGTAACTTACTACCCTAACTTAATTGGCTATGGCAAAAACCTTTACAAATTTATTGTAAAACAAGTATAAATTTGCACAAAAAAATGAACCCACTAAAGTTTGGGTTCATTTTATAATGAATGCGCTAACGCCAATTATTTATGAATTAGATTTTAGACCGTCAAATAAACCTTCGAACACATTAGCTTGTACTAGTGTGTAGCAAACAACTAAAATAACTGCTGTTACTCCAATACCAATTGCTAGGTTTACAAGTTGACCTTTTGCCTTATCTCTAGCGTCTGTGTCTTCGGCTTTAGCAAACTTAATACCTAGGCTGATGCCAAAAAACATACCAATTAGCAAAACTACTGCTATTATAATTGGCAGTACAATGCCAACAACATTCTTAAAAGAATTATAGGCCTTATTTAGAGCACCTTCGCCGCCTGTTGTTACAGTTGAATCAGCTATCAGAGTTGCAACCTTAAACAAAAAGTTTTTCATAAATTCCTCCCCAAAATTTTATTGTCTTTATATTATCACATTTATTTTGACAATATCAAACGATTTTTATACTTTTTTAAAAAATTTTGCGAAAAAGTTATAATTTTTACCAATTTTGACAAATTGTATGGCAGAATTATTACACATAATCTCGTATTGCATACAAAACTACTAGCAAAATAAACACCGAAATTGCACCTATAACAAAGTTGACTAAAGTTTTTTGAATTTTTTTGCGTTCATCGACGTCTTCTGCCTTGGCCAATCTTACGCCAAGAACTATTCCGTAAATCATGCTAAGCAGTGCAACCACACCCATCGCATAGGGCCCAAGCAGAGTTATTGCTTGATAAATTGGCGTTGCAGCCCCAGATTCCAATAAATAAAATATTGATTGCATAAACTCTCCTTAACTTTTTATTAGCAATATACTAACACAATATTTAAAATATTGCAAACTATTTTTAGTTAATTTGGTTAATTTTATGCAAAAGTTTTTGCCCCACAACCGCCAAGGCAACTAATAAAGTTTATTTTTTAGATACTTAATTTGCTTGACAAAACAAAAGTTATATATTTATACTAATTGTATTATATAAATTCAAATTATAATGCAATTAATTTGGGCAAACTGATAGTTTGCAGGCAGTTTTAAATTTGAATAGTTGGAGCAAAAATGGCTGATAAAAAAATTACAAAAATAGATGTTATAAACTTTATATTTATTATGGCGGTAACATTTGTGCTTGCTATGATAGTTTTTGGCGTGCTTAGCGCATATATTTCTGGCGAAACCATTAGTGCAAGCCTTGTCTTTTCCAAAATGGTATCTAAATCGGTGCTGATATTTGCGGGCTGCACTGTAATAATTGTTGTTATATTTATTGTGCTTGGCAAAAAACCAAACGATGCTAAACTAAAAGGCAAGGACAAAATGGACAATCAGCACTTTATGAGCAATAGAGAGCTAGATAGACAGTTTAAACACTACTATTTTAACGAACTTAAAAATGTGTCGCTAACCGGCGTGCCTTTTAGAGCCGAATACAAAAAAGGCAAAATTAAAGTGCACTTTACCTCGGATTGCCACACCCTTATTGTTGGTGCCACTGGTACTGGTAAAACTGTTTCGTGGATGGAGCCAACTATTCAGATTGTTAGCGAACTTAAAAACCGACCTAGCATATTTGTAACCGACACCAAGGGCGAACTTTATGCCCATCACAGCCTAAAACTTAAAGAGCAAGGCTACAAAGTTATACAGCTAGACTTAGCCGACCCATACAGCAGCGCGCAATGGAATCCGCTGGAGTTTATATATAAAGAATATCAGCGCCAATTGCATTTGGAAGAAACCATTTTAAAGCACACCAACGACCCCCTAAAAAATTATCCCGACATTAAAAAAATAGGCAATGTTGCTGCCGAAGAATGGTACGAGTTTGACGGCAAGGCTTTTGCCACCCTGCGTGAAACCTTGGTAGAAGTTGAGGTAGAAAAGGCAAAAATAAAAGACGATTGCTTTGACAGTTTAAACGACATAGCATCGGCTATCTGCCCTAGCACTGCCGACGGCAAGGACAAAAGTTGGAGCGACGGCGCAAGAGATTACTTTTTGGCCGTGCTAATTGCCATGCTAGAAGACAGCGAAAATGAAGCCCTTGGTATGACAATAGACAAGTACAACTTTTACAACGCCTACAAAATTGCCATGAACAAAGACGACGACTACGAAGATGTAAAACAATATTTTTCTGGCAGAAGTCCGCTTAGCCGTACCAAACAGCTTAGCGCAAACATAGTTCAAAGCAAGGCGCAGGTAACTAGGGACGGCTACATGAGCCAACTTGCCACCATGCTTGCCATGTTTGCCGACGGCGGCATTTGCTACCTTACTGCCAAAAACGAAATAAATTTTAGCGACATAGACGAAGAGCCAACTGCCTTCTTTATTAAAATTCCGGACGAGCGCGCCACAAGGTACAAACTTGCCAGCGTCTGCATTAGCCAAAGCTACAAAGAGTTTGTTGGCAAGGCGCGTGCTAACGAAAAAACCAACAGCGACCACATGGCGCACCTAAAAAGACCACTACTATATTTAATGGACGAGTTTGCAAACTTGCCTAAAGTAGAATCGCTAGACCACGCCATAACCGTTGCGCGCAGCCGTTGGATTTACTACAATATGGCAATACAAAGTTATAGTCAGTTAGAGCTTGTTTATGGCAAAGAGGTTGCAAGTATAGTGCGTGGTCAGTGCAAGGCAACAATGTTCTACGGCACCCCAGACCTAGAAACCAGAAAGCAGTTTAGTGAAGAACTTGGCAAGCAGACAATAGAGGTTTCTAGCAAAACTACCAACACTGGCGAAGGAAAAGACAAAAGCAAAAGCAAAGGCACAAACACTTCTTTGCAGGAAGTTCCGCTTATTCAGCCTAGCGACCTAGACAAAATACCACTTGGGCATGTTATTGTCAAATGCTTTCAGAGTTACCCTGTTAAAAGCGTAATTACCCCTTACTTTAAATGCACCGATGTTTACAAAATTGGGGCTATTCCGCCAGAATATAGGCCAGGCAGACGCCTAAACGAGCAAGAAATTTACTATGATATTAAGCGCAGAAACAGCATCGTTTTAAAATATGACGAATAATATAAGCAAGCAGCCAAAATTTTAGGCTGCTTTTATTTTGCATATTTTGTTACATTTTTTGTAAAATGTTTGCAGATTAGCTATTTATTATGATAATATTTATAATGTATTAGATTATACTAAGGTAAAATAAATGAAATCAAAATTTTCTAAAACCTTTTTACTTATATTTTGTATGGCGGTTACGGCGGCTATGGGTATTTTTTGCGCTTGCAAAATTAGTGGCAAAAATTTTGAAGCGTCTACCACACAAGCTGCTGCACCTAGCTTTAGTTTGCCTAGCGGAGTTAGCATAACCCAAACTAACTTAAATTCGGATAGTGGCTATGTTTTTACAAGCTCAGACTTTGTTGCTGTAGAAAACAACCCTTCTGTAGAAAGCAACCCTAGTTATACTTACTATCTATATGTAAATAACGCAATTACAATAAACTATACTGGCACTAATTCTTCTGGCGTTACAATAAAATATGTAGAAAATGGAACTCAGTATATATTAGGCACTCTTCATTCTGGCGGTCGATATACATTTGATGGCGTTAGTTCGGAGGTTGTTACAGAAATTTTATTAGATAATCATACAGAAAACAGTGTAAGCTTTTTTCTAGTTCAAACCCCAAATGTCTACAGCATTGTCACTCCTTTTAGTTGGAAAGATAGCACTGGCGCAGACATAACTCCACCAAATAATAGCCGCAACATTAGTGGAAGCATATTGCTAAGCGGGCTATATGGCACAGAGAATAACCCCGTTTTTATAGATTTTTATCACAACGGAAACTTGTTTAAAATTGTAAATAAAAACGGCGAGTTTTATAACCAATACACTGGCAACAAGCTTACCGAAGAGGACGGCACGCTTTGTTTTGATGCTGCCGGCAGTTACGAGGTTTTTGTATACGACAACACGGCTTTTACGGGCAGTTCTTACGCAAACTATAAAGAATTTTCTTTTGTAATTAAGTTAAAGGACGCTGACGGCGCAAAAAATATATATATTGTTGCCACAACCGAAGACGGGCGGACGCTATCTAATGGGCAATCTTTAAACGAAAACGTATATATTAACTTTTACAACTTGCAAAGCGAAACAATATCTAGCGTTGTTGTAGAAAAATTCCATATTTCTATAAACGGCGAAGGCTCTACCACAACGCAAAAACTATCAAACCCTAGTGGTTTGGTTGATCAAACTCTTGTTTACTCAGACGACGGCTACTACACCATTAAAATTAATCTTGCTGACGGCTACACCACTGCCGACGGCAAAACTAGCTACACATTTAATTTTAATATACTAACTGACGTGCATAGAAGCTACGACAACGGCTCTATACATCTATCCAACACCGATTATAGTTTGGTGCCAACATCCAACACTATAGAAGAAATTACCGTAGAAGAAGTTTTGCAAAATTATTATATTGGCTTTGTAGAAGTTGACGAAGACGGCAACGAGTCTAGTTTGTCTAGCAACAACAGCATTAACTACATTGTGCGTATCGCTCGTCCAGAGCCCGCAATATCTGGCGTGGACAACGGCGGCAAATACTCAAGCGGCGTAACGGCTACCGTTTATGGCGTTGGCAATATAACTGTTACTGTAAATAAAGATGGCTCTACAAGCACTTATGTGCTAGAAAGCGGCAGCACCGTTAATGACACCGCTGATGTTGGCTCCTACACAATTACAATAGTAGACGAAATGGGCAACACCATAACAAAATCCTTTAAAATTACGCAACCGCTAAATGGCGCAACCATTGCACTGATAGTTATTGCAGTAATAATTGCAGTTTTGTTTGTTGTAATTGTAATTAAAACAAGAAATAAACTTAAAGTAAGGTAAAAATTTATTGCAAAAGATACTATTACAAGTTGCTGGCGTTGTCAGCAACTTTTTTTGGCGCATAATATATTTTATGAAAGTTTTGTTTATAGATAGCGGCATTGGCGGATTAACCACGCTTGCCGCTTGCGTTAAACTTATGCCAAGGCTGAAGTTTATCTACTATGCGGACGACAAATATTCGCCCTACGGCAGCCTTACGCCGTCACAAATTGCCGCCAGAATTAGGCAAATTATACTTAGCCAAAAAAATATTGGCATGGTTGTACTTGCTTGCAATACAGCCACAGTGTGTGCCATAGACGAGCTAAGAAAGGAGTTTAGTTTGCCCATTGTTGGCACCGAACCTGCAATTAGGCCGGCATGCAAGCACGCAAAAAAGGTTTTGGTGCTCTCTACCCCCGCCACAAGTTACAGCAGCCGACTAAACAGGCTGTGCAAGGGTGAAGGGTGCGTAATAGAGATTGCCCCAATGCCCAATTTGGCAAAAGTTATAGACGGCTACTACTTGTACGGCGACCAATTTTGTGAAGATGAGATAGATAAAACCATTTGCTATATTAAGTGCATTTCGGGGGACTGCTCTTGTATTGTTCTTGGTTGCACCCATTATGTGCATCTTAGCAGTAAACTTGGCAAAGCCACTGGCAAGGTAATTATCGACGGCAATTTTGGCGTGGCTAAAAGGGTAAAAAAGTTACTTTATAGCCAAAACTTTAGCAAAAAATTAGACAAAAATTTGTCTGCTTTGGGCAAAATTAATTACAAATTGCCCCAATTTTGGCGCGGGAAGTTTGTTTTAAGCAGTAAAAATAGGCATCTTGCTAAAAAATATGCAAAAATTTTTGGCCAAACACTTGCATCTTACCGCAATATATGTTAAAATTGCCATGCAAATAAATTAGTACTAAGGAGTATATTATGCCAAATATTAAATCTGCAAAAAAGCGTCAACAAACAGAGCAAAGAGATAGAATGCGCAACAAAAGTTGCAAATCAGAGTTATCTACTGCTTTAAAAAAGCTTAAAGTTGCAATTAAGTCTGGCGATGCCAATGCTGCACAGGCTCTTTTGCCTGCAACAGTTTCTATTTTGGACGAAATGGTTACTAAGGGCATCATTCACAAAAACAAGGCAGACCGCAACAAAGCTAAGTTATCGGCACAAGTAGCAAAAATGTCTAAATAAGTTAAAAAATATTGTGGCAGACCAATTGGTCTGCCCTTTTTGTTGCAAAGTTTTATTTTTTTATGTTCTTGGATTAGTTTTTTAAGCTAAATTTAAATCTACTTATGTTTGTCTTCGTCTTCTATGGTTATCATTACGCCTTTTAATTTGTTGTTAATGGCATAAGTGTAAGATTTTTTGTACAAAAAGTGATAAATTATAAAACTTATTGCAAGCAAAACAATAAGGGTAATTGCCGTTAGCAAAAGCCATAACTGGCTATTTGTAAAAAATTTGTAAGTGCCGCTGCTAGCCACAACTGACATTTGGCTGACAAAATTTTCGCTGCTAATAAGTGTTGTTATTGCACTTGCCGCCGTAAGCAAGTTGTTTAGCCAAGTAGTTGCACAGTTTTGTGTAATGTAGTCTATATTGTCGTAGGAAGTGCCGGTTATGTTGTTATCATTTTCGGCATATTCTTGTAGCCCAGAAAATATGCCCGCCGAATAGTCGCCAGCAAACAAATGCAGCACGTTTACACCTGAGTACAAAAGCGTTGCGGTAGCTCCGCTGTAGCCCGGCGTGGTGTAGCCAAGGTCATTATCTGCCGTAGCTGCGGCGCCAGCAAGCCCATTTGCAAACAAGGATAACTCGCCAAAAATACTTTTGTAAAAGCTAGACTGCGGGCAGCCAAACTCGCCAGAATAATAATAAACATAATTGCCAAGAGAAATGTTAGATACATCTATCACAAGCAGCACATTATCTCTATCCGCTATACTTTTAGAATAGTAATCTGCCCCAGCGTTATCTTGGCTGCTTGCGCCCAAAAAGACAAATTCTACATCAAAATTGAGGCTATTTGCGGGTAAGTAGTTTGCTAGCGCCAAAAGTAATGACACGCCTGCGGCGCTATAGTTTACGCCCTCAGTGTAGTCGTCGTCCGCCGTGTACTGCGTTTTTTCGTCCTCATAATAGTACAAATAATTGTTGTCGTAATTGGTGCAAATTACCACTCTTTTGCTGCTATCTTTGCCGCTAAGATTATATATTACATTTTGCGATTGCTCTTTTTTGCCAGTGTAAATGTTATAATAGTCAAATTTTTGATAGCCGCTGGTGGTGCTTGCATTGTTTGCCGTCACAAGCCCTGCCGCCGCCAAACTTGTGCTAATATATTGTGCCGCGTCAACTTCGCCGACGCTGCCAGCAATTCTGTTTACCCGAGTTTTGGTTGTGCTATCATGCTCTACAAATTCGTACAAATAATTAACTATATTAGCAGATAATTGTTGTTTATCCGCAACCAGTTCGGCAGCTTGCGTACTTCCGCCGCCAAACACAACGCTTACTGCGCCACAAACTATAACGGCAAGTGCCAAAATAAAACTTATTAGTTTTTTCATGCTACACCCCCAATGCAGACAAAATTATGCAAATTGCCTGCCAGACAAACCACGGATACAGCATAAGTTTAAAGTACAAGTGTCTAAACATTATATCTATGTGCTTTTTTAGGGCAAAATAGCTACCAACTATCATTAAAAAGCCCAAAATTAGCGAGATTATAGGCAGCAGCGCGCTAATATATGGCACAAAAAACTGCAAAAAGGTAAACCCAGCGTAGATAAGTGTTTTTATTAAAAAGAAAAATTTGATAGTAGAAATAAAAGTCTGCTCGTCCACCAAATAGTAGTACGGCCTAATTGTTAAAATTTTTCTATAAACCCATAGCACTAGCAAAAATATAAGATACTGCAAAATTGCCACCACAAACATAAAAAAGTATTGCGGCGTAGCTACGGCAACATACTCATAAAAACTATCTATACTGGTGCAGGAGTAAAGGTTGCTAAGCATAAGCGCCAGTATTATAAAAATTGGCAAAAGCCTTTCTAAAAAGGTTGGTTGTCTTTTGCTTGTTAGCCGCGTTGGGCTTATTGATATAACTTTAATGTCGTCCATATTCTTCTTTTGATAATGCTCCGATAGTATTTTACATAACAATATATTACAAATTTCGCAATCTTAGTATCTCCACAACTGCCAGTTTGCATGCAATATCTTCTTTTTGCTTGCCTTTTTTTATGTCTGCGTCCAAATTTGTTAGCATGTCTATAATTTTTTTGAGTTTTTTTGGCGTGTAATTTTTTATCTGACTGCGCATCATTTTTATAGCAAACTCTTTTACGCCAAGGGCTGCGGCAAGATCGGCATCAGTGCCGCGCGTTATACTTACAAATAGCGCCCGCCTAAAATTGTTTTGCAGCGCCGAAATTATACTAAAACTGCCCTTTCTGCTTAAAACGTCTACCATGTCTAGAGCTTTTTGGGCGTTGCCACTAGCGATAGTTGCCGCAAGTTCATAAATTTGATACTCTTTATCTTGCACAACAAGCTGTTTAACAATGTCTTCGGTTAGCGGGCAGTTGCCAGCGCAATAACTAACAAGTTTTTCGGTTTCGCTAGCTATGTGCTGCATGCTGTAATTGCAGTATACGGCAAGCAAATTTATTGCCCCGCTGCTATATTTAACCCCGTTAGAGTTTAAAATTTGAGTTACATAGTCTGCTATTGCCGGCACATCTAGTTTGCAGCAGTCCACATGGCAAAGCTTGGCTTTTAGGGTTTTAAAAAAGGTGTCGTCAGTTGGGTTAAAAAATACCAAAATGGTTGACGGCATTGGACTAGCAAGATATGCCGCTATTGCATCTTTTGCGCCTGGTAGCTTGCTAGTAAACTCCTTTACCACCACAAGCCTAAATTTGTCTGAAAAAGGATAAATATTGCAGGCTGCAATAATTTCTTCTGCCGTTTTGGTTTCGGGCAGAACAACGCTGTTTATCTCGGGCATGGTTATGCCCGCCGCCTCGGTTATAAGCTCTAAAGCCTTGTGACACAAAAATCTGTCTTCCCCACTAATTAGGTAAACATTTTGCAATTTATCCATATTCTTTTTAAGCTCTGTAAACTTCACCATACTAGTTTAACAAATTTTACCAAGTTTGTAAACACTTTAGAGTTAATTAACTAAACTAAATTTTGCGGCAAATGTTATACAAGCAAAATAATTAGTATTGCTAGGCAAAGAGCACCGCAAATTAGCTTTTTAGGTAGATTTTTTACAAAGAGATAGTTGCTTGAAAGGTACATTGCAGGCAAACTTAGCCCCAAAACTGCCGAGCCTTGCCACGGCGCCAGTTGCAAAGTGCTAACCCTAGAAATTATTAACACAAACTTAACCACCGCTTGCATCACAAACTCAAAAATGTATACACTAAAAGACATAAATGGCAAAATTAGCGACACAATTAGGGTTACAAACAAAAGTTCGTAAGCAATACTTGCTAGCGGAATGCATACAAAGTTAGCGACAAGTGCAAGCAACGTTATATTTTTAAAGTAGATAATTTGGACGCTTGCAATGCCAAGTTGCACGGCTATCATTACGGCAAGAGTTGCTGCCATTTTAGGTTTTAAAATTTTGCCGAACAAATTTGTTAGCGGCCGAGAAAGCAAGATTATACTTAGTACGGCAATAAAACTTAGCTTAAACCCAACCGTTGAGCAAGAAAACGGATTAATAATTAGCACAATTATTAACGCCATAGCTAGAGCGTTAAGGCTATCGTACTTTTTATACCTACACCCGGCATAGAGCATACAAATTGACATTATTGTTGCTCTGGTAACCGAGATTGTAAATCCACATAGATAGGCATAGAAAACAAGTAGCACGCTAATTAATAAAAACTTAAAAATTCCTTTAATTCTGCAAAGTTTGGCTAGCCCTAGTAGCAGCGCAAGCAAAAACCCAACATGCAAGCCGCTAACCGCAAGCAAATGAGCAATGCCCGATGTACTAAAACTAGAATAAATGTCATCGTTAATGCCAGACTTGTCGCCAAAGAGCATGCCGACGGCAAGCCCAGAGTATTCTTCGTCCATGTTGTTTTCTACAATGCTGGTTATATAATTCTTCACTCGTTCGCTAAGGGTTAGCTTTATTGTGTCGTCAACCACACTAATATTACTTTCGGTGGCGTAGCCGCTATAACTTATCCCGTTTAGATAACTGTAAAATGTAAGCCCGTAATCGCCCACATAATATAGGGCCATGGGGCTTACCTTGGCGTAGACATCTACCCGCTTGCCCACCACAAATATTTCGTCGTTGTTGCCATCGCAAATTATATTTAAGCTTGTCTTGTAGTTTAACTTGCTACTTATGTCGTCAGATGTAATAGTAACATTATCTAAAACTATTGTGCGATAATTGTTTACTTGCAGGTCGCCAACTTCGGCAATTCTGCCAGATACAACGGCATATCCGCTGTAAGAAATGTCGTCACGGCTATAAAGCATCTCGTGCATGCAAACGCAGCCAATGCCACAAATAATTGCTAAACTAAAAATAGATATGCGGCTAACCACATACCTAAAAGTTTTATTTTTAAAAATAATTATAAACACAATGGCAGCAACAAACAAGACAGTAGCACAAACTGCTAGCCAAAGCCTTAGTGCAAAGAAGTTATTATATATAATGGTGTAAATTACGCCGAGCATAACAAGGGCAAACAAAACTATGGGACGGCTGTTTAATATCTTCTTTGACATATTTATCCTTAGTGCCTTAAAAATTACTACAGGTAAATTATATCTTTAAATTGCGTATAATATCAACAAGTTTTTCGGTTGCTTTTGGATTATTATTAATCAAATCTTCACGCAAAGTAAGCTCTACATACTGTGAAAGTATAAGATATTGTAGCGCCCTTAGTGATGCTTGCGCCGAACTAATTTGAACTAAAATATCCATGCTGCTTCGGCCGTTGTCTATCATCTTTTTTATGCCGCCAAGCTGACCAATCGCGCGGTTTAACCTAACATGATACTTTTTTAGGTCTTCCCCTTGTTCTAACCTTGCTTTTAACAAACTATCTTTTTTTGCCATAATTCTCTCCTAATGCCCCATATGGGTAAGTTATCTACATAATAATAGCAAATTAGGCATTTGTCAATAGTTTATAAATAAAAAATTTTTTAAAATTGCCACTTTTGCTAGAATTTTTGGGCATTTTTGACAATTTGGGATTATCTGTTATCCAAAAGAATAATTGCTAATCCTAATGGCAATAATTTTATGAGGTAACATAAAATTATGCGAAAAATGAAAGATTTTGTCGTAAAGACAATAAATGATGTTGTTGTAGAGCGACTTTGTGTGCTTATGGGCAAAAAAGATTTAACCCAATACAAGCTTGCACAACTTAGCGGACTGCCCTTTGCCACAGTAAAAAGCATTATGCAGCGCAGGACTAAGGGAATTAGCCTTAAAACTATTATATTGCTATCTAGCGGGCTGGGCATGACGCCAAGCGAATTTCTAAACGACGATAGTTTTTTGGCCGAAAACCTAGACCTAGACTAGCTTGCCACCCCTAGTGTAACCAAAGTGTCCATATTGGGTGCGCCCTTAAAAAGCGACTTTATGCCAACGGCAAATATGTCAGTGCCGTATACTAAAAATGGGCTAGTGAAGCACAGCAGAACTATTGCATAGACGCGTGGCGCACTGTGCATACTCAAAAATTGCGGCAGAGGCAGGCCTATCATAGCGCCCATGCTTAAATACAGCAAAATTACGGCCAGCACGGCAAAAACTATTACATTTATCTTTTTGGCTCGGCTCAATTTTTGCTCGGCGTCAAACTTGTACAGCCCCGTGCTTTTGTAGCCCGTGGCAGATATAAATTTTTCTATGGTTTTTTGTCTAGCTTGCTTTCGTCGTACTCTACCATGGCGCTGTTTAAAATAAGGTTTATGCTGACGCTAGCTATGCCATCTTGCTTAGACAAATGCCGCTCTATTGCGCTAGAACATGCGCT
>CAYTHL010000034.1:0-11451 GCA_964437615.1 uncultured Lachnospiraceae bacterium
TTCACTATAAGAAGAAACATAATCAGGAGCACAAACAATACTAGAAGAAATATATGTTGAATAAACACCCCAGCCAATTAATGTTTCAGCAGAAGGACTAAATATTTTTAAATTTTCCGAACACCCAAAAACAACTGAATCGGATGATGGACAATCACCATTTTCAACAACACCGAAAGAATCAACAGAACTTGGAATATAAAGGCTAGTTAAACTATAACAGTAGTTAAATGCACCAGGACATATTATTTGAACGCCCTCAGAAATTGTTGCATATCGTAAATTATAACAATACTTAAAAGCATCATTGTAGATATAAATAACACTGCTTGGAATTTCAACACCCGTTAAATTTGAACAATCAGAAAATGCACTAGCACTAATACTTGTTATGTTATTATTTATTTTTAAAACACCATTTAGATTTGTTTTATTAGAACCGCCATTAAGCACACCATTATCAACAGTTATATAATCATCGTCAATTAACTCATCCCAACTTAGGAGCATTACATCGGTATCAGCATCAAAAAGTCCATATGGTGCTATAAAAACAGCTAGAAAAGAAACATTTTGTGTTACAATTTGCATTGTAGGGTCAATTATATTTTCGCCGTCTAATGACCAGCCGCTAAAAATATATCCGTCCATAGTTGGGTCAGTAGGTAAAGTAGAATATGAACCACTTTGAACAATATAACTTGCGTATGTTTCATTATCTACAACAAAAGTTACATCATAATAGTAAGTTATATCTGCGGTTAAAACTATATCCGCAACAATTTTATAGGTAGATAAGTCTACACTTGTACCGTTTAAAAGCCAACCATTAAATGTCTTATATTCGGTATTTGTAACATTTACAGCACTTGCAAGCTCTCCATTGCGAATGGTCTGAGAACTTATAACTTCATCTTCATAAACAAAATTAACCGTATGCAATTGAGTAAATTTAGCAAAAAATGTTGTATCTGCTGTTATTGGATAACTAGCTAAATCTATAACATCAACACCATTTATTGTCCAACCGTCAAACTCATAGCCCGTTTTTGTTGGCGTTTCAGAATAATTAGCAAAATTATCTTTAACAACATAACCGCTATAAAGTGTAGTGTCGTTTGCAACAAAAGATACCAAATATTGATAGGTTACATCAGCAACAAACTTTGTATTTGTAGTAACTATATATGTATTTAAATCAACAGCTTGACCGTCAACTGTCCAGCCATTGAAAATTACAGAATTTGTACTCTCTGGGTCAACAACAGAAACCTTGCTGCCCGTTGTTAAAATTTGAACATTATATACACTACCGTCAAATTCAAATGTAGCAACTACTTGGCTATCCGTTTCAAGATTTGCTATAAATTGCTCATAATAAGCAATAGAATTTTCCAAATCAGCAATTTTTGAGCTTAGAGCACTAACCGTTGTAGAATTATTTTGAATTTGCAGCGTTAGCTCACTAATTTGACTATTTAAAGATAAAATTTGCGAGTTTAAAACTGTAATAGTACTTAAATTAGCTTCATTAGCACTTTGCAATTGATTATTTGTTGCTTGCAAAGTGGACATTTGAGATTGCAGAGAACTTATAGTGGCAGTATTATTTTCTTCAGAAACTTGCAAAGCCGCTACTTGTTGCTGCAAACTAAGAATAGTTACATTGTTGGCAGCAATTACTTCTTCATTATCCTTTATTGTAGCATTTAAGGTGTCTACTGTTGTGTTTAAATCATTAACAGTTGTAGTAAAAGATAAAACTTGTGAAGTAAGACTATTGTTTTCTGCAACAACTTTTTCATAATCTGCACAAGTAGATTTCCAGTCACTATAATATTGATTATAAAGGGTAGTTAAATACTCATTTTGAGCTTCTACTGTTTCTAATGCACCAGAGCCGTCAGTATAACCTTGGTCATAAGCAGCTTGATATTCTTCTGCCGTATAATATTTGCTGCCGTCGATTGTGCCTTTAATTGCAGCCCAGCTACAATAAATACCTATTCCAGCACCAGCAAGCAATAAGGCAATTAATGTATAAGTTATAAAATTTTTCATTCAATTACCCCCTTTCTACAACCTTTAAAATTGAACCATAAATTTGCATGTAGGCATTTAAATAAGAAATACTACTATCTTCATTTTCAACAACAAGCGCAACACGAGTGCTTGCAGCTGTAAATGTTATAACTACATTCATATTTAAAGTAGAAACAAGTTCACCGGTTGTAGAGTAAAAGTGTAAAACAATATCTCCAGAGATAGAACCAGCATAAACTTTTACATTGGTTGCTAAAATATCATTAAACAAAATTGTATAACTGCCTTGAGTTCCGTCAAAACTCATAGCTTCATCTAAGATTTCGTTAGTATAAGTTACATAATTTTCAGTTTCAAACTCAATAACCCCACCATAATCATGCTTATATTCCACAGAGTAATCTGCCTTAGTTTCAAGAGTGGTCAAAGTTCCATACACAGAACTTGTTTCTGACCAAATGCCACTAAGTTTGAAAATGGAAAATAAGCCCGTGACTATAAAAATTATGCAGATAGGATACCAATACCATTTCATAGCTCCACCCCCGAATTAGAATTTACAAGCGTAATATTACTTGTGTTTATTGTATCGGCTGTAAGGCCGGTATCTTTTAGTGAACCAAGCAGCAAAGTAAATGTGCGGCTAGTTTCACTAGTAATAGTAAGTTCTTTAATATTTAAGCCGTAAAGGGCATAATAATAGAACCCAAGAACATTTGTTGTGTTAGAAAAATTACTAACATCAAAGTTAATATAAATATCTAAATTATAATTTTGCAGTTCGCTAATTAAGCTAGAAGACAAACTATAATACCAACCACCATCGATTTGGCTATAAGTAGGTACAAAGTCTGCTTCTGAGATATAGTAAACGCCGGCCGCTTTCCAAAACTCTACATCCCATGTTATGCCAGATGTATTATAATTACTATCTTCACCAACCGAACCAAACAAACTTTGAGCTGCATAACTTAAACCAGCACGAGAATAATAACAATCTATACTATAGTAAGCATTTATTAAAGTTCCTTCTCCAAGTGGTTCATCATCAACTGTACCATTATCATCTACACCATAAACATGAATGTAATCGCCCATGTCTACAAGCGGCATAAAAAACGAACCAGTTCCGTAACTTTGCCCCTTACACATTTTTGCCATTTCTTGCAGAAGTTCAGTATATGTGTAATAGTGAGTAGTTGTTTTTTCTACATTGACAGAACAAACATCTTCAAATTTTCCTTGTATCCAATTAAAGGTAAAAAAGTTATAAAGACTATTGCCAATCGCACGCCATATTAGAGCAGTATTTTTTTCAGTTGTTGTAACCGTATATAAACCATCTAATCTAATAGCACAAAGTTCGCCTCCACTTAGGTCAATATAATAAGATTCTTTATGTTGCTCGTCATCGTTTACTTCGTCATATTTATGCAAACTAGGCCAGCTTTCCCCGTCATAAGTATCGTAATAATACAAAGCAGTAGAGCCGTCACTATATGTTATAAGCTGATAGCCACGAGAATATAGCGCAGTTCTTTTATAATCACTATAACAATTAATCATAAAATCAAGAACTTCAAGTCCAGAGTTATTATAATTTTCATAATACCGCAAACTAAATGTTGGTTTTTCTTCGCCAGTTTGAGGGTCTGTAACCGATAACGCATAGGTAGATGTTGTATTTGTATATAAATCTTTATCCGTATAAGTTACATATATAAGCAAAGCTGTAAAAATAAAGCCTATAAAAGCAAAAACTGCTAAAGATATATCTAAAACTTTTCTCATTTTTTCTCCTTTTATTATTTTTTTAAAAAAGCACCAAAAAGACATTTATATATCTCATGGTGCTTTAAGTTAAACTAAACCGTTCCAACCAAAAAAATCTAAAACTTTTGCAAGCCATTTTAGTGCCACACCAATCCATTCAAATAATTTTGCAATAATGGAAAGTGGCCAACTACCAAAAAAAATTATAAGCACTATAATAGCTGCAATTATTAAAACTTTTTTCATACTATAACCTTATAGCAGCTGCGGCATTCACGGTTTCTATCACAGAAGAACTTTCGCCAAACCATTCTGCAATTTGCACCCCAAAACTAATACCATTAACGGCACATCCAATAGCGACACTTAAGCAGAAAATGCCAACAGCCAGTGCAGCACCAAGTAAAATAAACCCTATTGCTTTCAAAATTTCAGTTGCCAAAATTTAACACCCCCTTATTTTTCTTTTAAGTTTGCAGCAACCGCCTTAATGCCGTAGTTGGAAACTTCATACTGAACTACTACTTCGGCAAGCGCAAAGCATTTATCAAAAACAGATTTTTCAACTTTGTAATCTTGTACGGTAGAATTTGTATAACCATTTTGTTTTGAAAAATTCTCGCCACTCACACAACGCAAGATATATCTATCTGGTTGGGCAGACACTATTCGACCGTCTTGACCTCTAAATTCGGTTGTTGCTCCTTTAAAAATTTTTTCTAGGACTATGCCGTCCTCTTTAATTATTCTTTTAATGTTGTTTGTTGCCATAATTTTTTTCTCCTTAAATTTTATTTTTTATTTTTTATTTATTGGCTAATTTAATATCTATCGGCTTGACACTACCGACTATGTGCCTACGCAAGGTAGGGCTTACAGTGTTATTAAATTGTTATAAGTTATTGACCGACAAAAACACCAAACGCAATCTAGTGACGACGTCGGAACTTTTTTGTGAAAAAGTATTGACTTTTTATTTTTTATTACTTATAATGTTAATGTTCTTAATGAACTACACATTATTTGTGTAAGGCTTATAACTTTTGTTTATAAGCACCAGTTGAGATTGTTTTACAATCACATCAACATTGGGCTGGGTGGTCAATCCCAGTCATTTTTTTTGTGTTTAAATCTATCATAAAGTTTTCTATTTCTTTGCTTTTGCCTTGAATGATTGAAAATAGTATCTTTAATCAAATTCACTTTGCTAACCGAAACATCCATATTTTTATGATTTTCTTTAAATTTATTATTTACCCTAATAGGCTGACCTTCGTTATCTTCAATTTCTAAATAATGCTTATAATAGGTTTTTTGTTTTGTCTTTTTATTTTGATAACCTTTTAATTCTGTTCTGTTTGCACCTTTCTTTGAAGATAGGGGAACAACAGCTAAATCATTCTCGTTAGTATCTACAACTACAACTGGCCTCGTTTTATTCGAGCTGGTTTTTTGTTTGCCCAAATACTTGTCATTAGTTGTTAATGTTCGCCCCCAAGGTATAAACTTTTTCTTCTTAGTCAATACTTTCTCCTTTGTTACAAGCTATTATTAAGACTTGCTTTTTGTTTTTTGCTTATAATTTGGGTGCTTAGACATAAATGCTCTTCGAGAGTCTTTTTGAGCTGCCAAGTATCCGCTTCTATAAGCTTTTTGAGTATCACTCAATTTGCGTGGCTTGCCGTTTTTGTCTGTCTTAATCATTCCATCATTCGTAATGTGGACATCGTTTTGAAGTTCATCAAACATTTTTTGACCCTTTTCACTAGGATTAAGCAGTGTTACACTTTGACCACGCCTATTTTTTACAATAACTGCCATTAACTAAACCTCCTTTTTAAATTTTGGTATGCCACCAATAGGCAATAAGGATGAAAAGCCCGAAAAAATTTGATATTTCCTTACTGCATAAAAAATATCACCCCTACAGTCAATGCCGAATTGTTAAAAAAGCTGTCTTTTGCTTGCATTTTGGGCAAAGAGCAGTTATAATAAGACGCAAAGGGTTAGCAAAAATTAGTTTTCGGTGGGTAGTTTTCCGCCAGCTAACCAAAATAAACTATCAGGAGAATTTTTTATGAGATACAGCAAATTTTTATTACCAACTTTAAAAGACGCACCAGCCGATGCCGACAGCGTTGCCATGAAGTACATGTGCCGCACAGGTATGCTCCGCAAAGTGAGCGCCGGCATGTTCAACTATTTGCCGTATTTTAATATGATAATGCGAAAAGTGGAGTATATTCTTCGCCGTGGTATGGAAAAGGCGGAGTGCAGCGAAGTAAAATTTCCTCTGCTTGTAGATAGGTCGGTGCTAGAAACATCTAATCGTTGGACGGCCTTTAATGGCGAGATGTTCCACCTAACCGACCGCAACGGCAACGACTACACTGTCAGCCCAACCAACGAAGAATATGCAGCGCTTATTGCCGGCAATTTTGTAAAAAGTTACAACGACTTGCCTTTTAGCGTCTACCAAATTCAGCGCAAGTACCGTGACGAAATTCGTCCACGCAACGGCGTAGTCCGTGCCAGAGAGTTCACAATGAAGGACGCCTACAGCTTTCATGCCACAGACGAAGATTTAATGGCGTATTACAACAAAATGGCGGGCATTTATACAGATATGTTTAAGCAAATGGGGCTAAAAGCTGTGCCTGTTGTGGCGGATAGCGGCGCCATGGGCGGCAAAATCTGTCACGAGTACATGGCAGTAAGCGAAGAGGGCGAGGCCGAAATAGCCTTTTGTGACGACTGCGGCTATGCAGCCAACCTAGAAACGGTTGAGTGTTTAGACAAATATACCATAGACACCACCTACAAAGGCCAATATCAAGAAATTGTGACGCCCAAAGCAAGCACAATAGACGAGCTTGTTTGTTTTTTGCACTGCAATGCCTCCGATTTTGTAAAGAGCATGGTTTACGATGCAGACGGCAAACTTTATATGGTGCTTGTTAGGGGCGACCGCCAAGTTAATGAGGCAAAACTCGCAAAACTGCTGCATGCTACTAGCCTAGGGCTTGCTACCGAAAAGCAAATTAAAAGCATCGGCAGCGTTTTGGGCTTTGTTGGGCCAATAGGCAAGCTTACAAATGTAACAATAATTGCCGACCTAGAAGTAAAGGGCATGCGAAATTTTGTTGTTGGCGCAAACAAGGCAGATACCCACCTAATGGGCGTGGACGCTTGCGACTTAAAATGTCAGTGGGCAGACCTTCGTTTTGCAGACTCTACCGACTGCTGCCCAAAATGCGGCGGGCATCTGCATATAAGCAAAGGCAACGAACTTGGGCATATTTTTGCACTGGGCAGACGCTATACCGAGTGCTTTAACACCACATATGTAGACTCTTCTGGCGAAAGCAAACTGCTAACAATGGGCTGCTACGGCATAGGCCTAGAAAGAATTGTTGCCAGCATAATAGACCAGCACCACGACGAAAAAGGCATAATTTTGCCTATGAGCGTGGCACCATTTAAAGTGTATCTGGTGGTGGTAGATATAAACAGACCCGAGCAAACCAAAATTGCCGACAATCTGTACAACTTGCTAGAAGATTCCGGAATAAGCGTGCTGTATGACGACAGAAATGTCCGCGCCGGCGTAAAGTTTAACGATGCCGAACTAATTGGCGTTCCTATACGCGTAACTATCGGCCGCCGTGCATTAGAGGGCATTGCCGAAATAGACATTCGCGCCACCGGCGAAAAACTAGAAGTTAAGCTAGAAAAACTGCTCACCGAGGTTAATAAAATTATCAAGAACTCAACACTATAGAAAAGTTAAGGAACACTATGAAAGACCTAAGTTTGATAAGAAATTTTAGCATAATTGCGCATATCGACCACGGCAAAAGCACGCTGGCCGATAGGCTTATGGAGTTTACAAACACGGTCAGCGCCAGAGATAGCAAGGACCAGCTGCTAGACAGCATGGATTTGGAGCGGGAACGCGGCATAACAATAAAACTTACGCCCGTCACTATGAATTATCAAAAAGACGGCAAAACTTACGAACTTAACCTAATAGACACCCCTGGGCATGTGGACTTTACATACGAAGTCAGCCGCAGTTTGGCTGCGTGCGAGGGCGCAATATTGGTTGTTGATGCTAGCCAGGGCGTCGAGGCGCAAACCTTGGCAAACGTCTATCTTGCAATAGATAATGATCTTTTTGTTGTGCCGGTAATTAACAAAATAGACTTGCCCAGCGCCCGCCCCGAAGAAGTTAAAAAGGAAATTGAAGATGTCATTGGGCTAGACACCAGCTACGCTCCCATGGTTTCGGCAAAAACCGGGCTAAATATCGGTCAAGTTTTAGACATTATTGTTGATAAAATTCCTGCCCCAAAGGGCAACGAAGACGCCCCATTGCAAGCCCTAATTTTTGACAGTTATTACGACAACTATCGGGGTGCAGTGTGCTTGGTGCGCATTAAAAATGGCAAAGTTAAGGTAGGGGACAAAATTTGCATGATGCAAACCAACAAAAACTATGACGTTGTAGAAGTTGGTATTTTTACCCCGGGCATGCAGCAAAAAGATGAGCTTTCTTGTGGCGACGTTGGCTACATTTGCGCTAGCATAAAAACAGTTAGCGACATAAGAGTTGGCGACACAATCTGCCATGCGGGCAGTAGTGTTAAGCCGCTGCCGGGATACAAGCAAGTTATGCCCGTTGTTTATAGTGGCATTTTTCCGGTGGACGGCAGCAAATATAACGTGTTAAAAGACGCCATAGAAAAACTAAAACTAAGCGACGCCTCGCTTGTCTATACTCCCGAAACCTCGCTTGCCCTAGGTTATGGTTTTAGGTGCGGTTTTTTGGGGCTTTTGCACATGGAAATTATCACCGAAAGGCTAGAGCGAGAGTTTAATTTAGAGCTTATTACCACAGCCCCAAGCGTCAGCTACAATGTTTACACCAAGGACGGCAAAATGCTACAAGTGTCCAACCCAAGCAATCTGCCCAAAACCGAACAAATAGACCGCATAGAAGAGCCGATGATAGCGGCCAGCATATTTTGCCCGCCAGAATACGTGGGCGACGTCATGGATTTGTGTGTAAACAAGCGTGGTGTGTTTAGCAATATGACCTATCTAGAACAAAATCGGGTAAAACTAGAATATTCGCTGCCGCTTTGCGAAATTGTCTACGACTTTTTTGACAAATTAAAATCACGTTCGCATGGCTACGCTAGCCTAGATTACGAGTTAGACGGCTATAAACCCAGCGAAATGGTTAAGTTAGATATGCTTTTAAACGGCGAAACTTGTGACGCACTAAGCCTAATTGTTCACAAAGATAAAGCCTACGAACGTGGCAGACAAATTGCCGAAAAACTAAAAGAAGTTGTGCCGCGCCAGCTGTTTGAAATACCTATTCAGGCCTGCATTGGCGGCAAAGTAATTGCGCGCGAAACGGTTAAAGCCTTGCGCAAAGACGTGCTTGCAAAATGCTATGGCGGCGACATAACTCGTAAGCGCAAGCTGCTAGAAAAACAAAAAGAAGGTAAAAAACGTATGCGCACCCTAGGCAGTGTGGAGCTGCCAAGTGAGGCGTTTATGAGCATTCTAAAACTAGACTAGGGGATTAACGCATATTTGTGCGGATATTGCACTCGCAAGAACATTGCTCGCATTAATTTTTGCCAATCTTTTTGCGCCTAGCGGCGTCACCAACTTTTTACCACTCGGTCATTTAGACTTCGGGAACCCAAACAAGTTGCAAACGGCAAATTGTTTGGGAGAGGAAAAACAGTGCCGATGGTTGAAACCAGTGCCGTAGGTGCTGGGTGATACAAAAGGTGCTGTTTTGACGAAAACTCTCAAATGGATAAAACCCCCGTTCCTTGCTATCCATCAAAAATCTTGGCAAAAATAATTGCTAACCTTGCTAATATTCCGCAGCAAATTTGCGTTAATCTTTAACTCAAAAATGCTTCTAGTTTCAATTAGCATAAATGTTTTGGTATAAATTATTGACTTATTTTGCAAGTGGTGGTAATATTAAGCAATAGTAATCGTAAATTACTTTGGGCTTGCCCTAAATAAAAATAAATTATTCAAATTTGCTAGGTTTTAATAAATCCTTGGCAACAAATAGGGGTGTGGGGCAATGAAAAAGAGCCTAAGTTTGTATATACATATTCCGTTTTGCAACTCTAAGTGCGATTATTGTGCTTTTGTAAGCAAAGTTGGCACCGAAGAAGAAAAGGCCACATACATTAAGGATTTGCTTGCCGAAATAAAAATGCGTGCGGCAGAGTATAGCAAAAATTATTGTGTGTCTACAATATATATTGGTGGCGGCACGCCGTCAGTTTTTTCCAACTACGAAATTAGGGACATTTTGTCTTGTGTGTACAAAAACTTTAATGTAAAAAACAATGCCGAAATCACAATAGAGATTAACCCCAACGCCATAACCAAAACTAAGCTAAGAGAGTACATTTTGGCGGGGATTAATAGAATTAGTGTAGGGCTGCAAACCACCAACAACAAGCTGCTAAAAGCCATGGGGCGCACCCACACGGTAGAAGATTTTGACGCTGCAATAACTGCCATAAAAAATCAGGGGATAGTTGACATTAGCGCCGACTTAATCATTGGCTACCCGGGTCAAACATTAAAGGATGTAGAAGACAGCGTAAAGCACCTAATAGAGCTAAAAATTCCGCACATTTCTTGCTATATGCTGCAAGTAGAAGACAAAACCAAACTTGCGGACAAGGTTGTCCGTGGCATAGTTTATGTGCCAGAAGAAGATTTGGTGGTGGATATGTACAATAAAGTTGTCAGCATGCTTTCTAACAGTGGGTACAACAGGTACGAGTTATCCAATTTTGCCTTACCCGAATTTGAGTGCTGGCACAATCAGGCCTATTGGAATGGGCAAGACTATCTTGGTGTGGGGCTTGCAGCGCATAGTTTTGTTGGCGGCGTAAGGTTTAACAACACTAGCAGTCTGCCGCAGTATCACAAACAAATTGCCGAAGTTGGCCGCCCGCCAGTAGAAAACGCCAAAGAGATTACCCTTACCGAGCAAAAGGAAGAGATGATTATGCTAAGTTTGCGTACTAGTAGTGGGTTAGATACAAAATTGTATCAGACCAAATTTAACGAAAACCTGCTTGCTAAGCGCCGAGATAAAATTGCAAAACTCATTAGCGGCGGATTTTTAACCCTAGACGCAAACGGCACTTTGCGCGCCACCGATCGCGGCTATCTAGTCCTTAACCGCATTATCTACGAACTAATTTAGCCATGCTTTAATACATATGCTAGGATAAAAACGGGCAGGTTGGGTTTTGTTGCCACAATATAATATGGGGGCTAATGGGGTCCCCATAGGTTTTTAGCAAAAACCGTATGGGGCAAGGAACATGCTTGCCAACGAATGGAGTTTTGGCACATATTGCCAAAACGACTTATATTAGGCAAGTATGTGACGCAGTAAGGGGGCTGTCTGCCATAAGGCATGTCTTTGTGGTTATTGGTTTTAATAGGCACAAATATTTTTTAAAACGCAAAACCAAGCGTTAGTTGTTGCCCCCTAGTAAGGGGGCTGTCTGCCGTGCGGCTTACTTTGCGGTTATTGGTTTTAATAGACACAAATATTTTTTAAAACGC
>CAYTHL010000035.1:0-11240 GCA_964437615.1 uncultured Lachnospiraceae bacterium
TTGCGTTTTAAAAAATATTTGTGCCTATTAAAACCAATAACCACAAAGACATGCCGCACGGCAGACAGCCCCCTTACTAGGGGGCAACAACTAACGCTTGGTTTTGCGTTTTAAAAAATATTTGTGCCTATTAAAACCAATAACCGCAAAGACATGCCTTATGGCAGACAGCCCCCTTACTGCGTCACATACTTGCCTAGCTATAACTAAGTTTAAGTTGACTATTGTTTTTTGTTTGATTGGTTGTCTTCGAACGGCTCCGCCTCATCGGCAGTTTCGTCTGCGATTTCTTTTGTGTGCGTCATGCCGCTTACATAACTTACCGGCAACACAAACACCATGCCGCGCGCCGCCGAATGATAGTCGACCGCCGAATAAATAGCCTTTACCACCGGAACGCAAATATCTTCGTTTACTAAAATTAAGATAGTTTCGTTTTCTGGGTCTATCTGAAAGCCAAAAAATTTGCGTTTGCTCTCGCCCTTTCCTTTGCCGTTTAGCACAACTGCCCCCTTGGCTCCAACGCTTTTTGCCGCATTTATAGCCTCGTCGCTATACCCTCTCTGTACAACAGCCACAACCAGCTTGTAAGTTTGGTCATCAAATATATCTTGATCAAAAATTTCCATAATTTTCTCCTTAATTCTGTTGATTTTATTTTAGTAATATTTTGTTTAATTTACCTAATTATGCAAGGCGAGCTGCCGGCTGACGCTAGGCTTAGCCAAAAAGATTAATTCCCACCCTTTTGCTAAGATTTTTGAGCTTGGACAAGGAAACCGAGCTGCGAGACCGCCACGAGTTTTCGTCAAAACCTTATCTTTATATCGGTTTTGGGTAAAACCTCAAAACCTCAGCAATAGATGCGGTTTTTCCTCTCCCCATTCGGTTTTTGTTAAAAACCTTTGGGGACCCCAATATGTAAATGAGCAAGGCGAGCTGCCGACTGACGCGGCCCAAGCCAAAAAGATTAGCAAAAGGCGGCTTTGGCACCCATGTAGCCATCTATATCTAGCAAAAAACCTTTGCCGTTACCGGGTTTGGAAAAGTTGAACTTTTGGCTTACATCGTAAATTAGACGCTTGGAAATCTCCCTTTGACACATAATTAAAATTACGTTAATTTCGGTGTAGGCTCCAAAGGCGACGGCGAGTGCACTTCGGCTAAGACCGCGGGCGCGCATACTGCTAAGAACCACTCCGCCAAGGCTAGATGCATAAGCTTTTAGCTCTTGCTCTTTGCTGGTTTTGCAAATGAATACGGCAATATTCAGCTCGTTAATTTGCGACAGTTTCGGCGAGTGATACAGCTCTGTTTGAGTCGTGTTTTTAATCATTTTCGTTACCCCCTTGTTGTTTATTTGCTAATATTTGCTTGTAGCGTTTTTCTAGTTTTTCCATATTAGAATACTTTTCGGCGCCGTAGGATATACGAAGCGCCACTTTTTGTCTGTTCTTTTTTAGCCCAAGAATTTTAATGTTGTAGATAACGCCTATAAATTCTACCACAATAATTGGGGTTACGGCAAGGATACCTATAAAGCCAAAACCCTCTGCGGTACTGCCAGCAAGCGCTCTAATTGCAGGCAGCAGTATGGCGGTAGATATTGGACCGCTGGCTACGCCGCCGCTATCAAAGGCAATGCTTACAAAAAGTGACGGCGAAAACAGCATCAAAATTATTGCCAAGCCGTACCCTATGCCCAAGATGTACCAAATACTAAAGTTATAGTAAACTCTTAGCACCGAAAGCACCACGGCAAGCATCATAGCAATAGCAATGCCGATTATTATTATTTTGCGATTAATATTACCTTGCGTAATGCTTTCTACTTGCGCGCCAAGCACTCTTATTGCCGGCTCGGTAAACACTATTGCAAAGGCGAAGACCAAATAAACCAAAATTATTACCCACAAACTTTGGCTAGAAAGTTTTTCGCCCATGGCTGCACCTGCCGTGGTGAAACCTAAGTTTATAGCAAACAAAAACAGATAAAATCCAACAAAGGTTACAAGCACACCAACAGCCATTGCCAGCTTTTTGCGCTTTGGCAGTTTTAGATACAATATTTGAAATATATAAAATACTGCAACTAACGGAATTATTGCCATTGCCGTGTTGTACAAAACATCTACAAAAATATTATACGACATGCTTTCTACAACGGTTGTTGCGCCATTGCCACGCACAAACAAACCAAGTAGCAGCATGGCAAGAACGGGGCCAAGAGATGCCACCCCAACTACGCCAAAGTTGTCGATTGAGTTTTTGGAACTTTTTTCTACTACGCCGCTAGCAAGCGACAGCAAAAATGGTGTTGTTACAATGCCAACTGTGCAGCCGCCAGAGTCAAAGGCAATGGCTATAAAACTGTCTGGCACAAAGGCTGCAATTAAAAATAGTAAAAGCACTCCACCAGTTAGCACAAACTTTAAGTTTATATGTTTAAGTATTCTTAGCAGCGCAAAGGCTATAAACAGCCCTACCCCCGCGCCGATAATAAACATAAGCGCGTACTTGTTGATTGTTAGCGCACCAACCTCTATAACTTGATCGGCAAAAACTTGGACATCGGGTTCGGCAATGGTTGCAAACATGCCAAATAAAAAGGCAAACAGCAAAAACAGGCAAAATTTTGACACCTTATTTACGCTGCCGCCAACCATTTCTCCCATTGTCATTATGGTACTGTCTACACCAGTTAAAAAGAAGACCTCGCCTAAAGAAAGCAGCACAACGGCAATTAAAAAGTTTATAAGTGTTTTTGTTTCAAAAGGACAAATGGTAAAGTGTAACACCAAAATAATTGCCGCAATTGGCAATATAGAAATTAGCACTTCTTTTAACTTCTTTAAAAATACCATTTTTCTTTCGCCTTGATTAGTTAATACTAGAATGGATTATTATATAAGTGAAGATTACTACAAAACAACTCTACTACAAAACTGCCGGCTGACGCTAGGCTTAGCCAAAAAGATTAGCAAAAGAAAGTTAAAAATCGAAGCCGCCTATTATATCCGCATCAAACTTGCGTTTGCGCTTGCGCCTAGAAACAGTCTTTTTTGCCGCGGGTTTAACAGGTTTTGGTTTGACAGGTTCTGTAGGCGGAGTTTTTTGTGCCTTTGCTTGCTGTTTGCGTTTGGCAATAAGTTCTTGAATGACACTTTCGCTAAACTTGTTTCGGTGTGGTTTATCTTGGGTTTGCTCAGGCTGCATTTCTGGCTGCTCGTCGACTGAATCAACCATTTTAGGGTTTAAGAACTCTATATCATCATACTGCTCATCGCCATGTAGAAATCCGCCACCGCCAAACATGCTTTGATAAGTAGACTGCGATACTTCTTGCGAATAAGGCTGTACTACTGCCATTTTATCATCGCGTAACTCTTCTGAGGTTTGTTGACTGACATCGGCAGCAGACAACTTGGATATATCCAAAGTTTCTTCAACTTCGGCATTTGCAGATTTTTTATTGTGGGCAAGGTCTGCAACCTGCGCAGCAATATCCACCTTAAGAGCTTCGGAATCGTACTCTGGTTCAAAATTTATGTATGCGCCAGAACTTTCGACATCTTTAAGAGCCTTTACAAAGGCCTTCTTTTTAACCTTACTAGATAAAAAGTCTAACATGCACGCCCTCCAATAAATATGCTAATTTGCAAATATTATACAATATAAGCCATAAATATGCAAATAAAATAAGCTATAATAGAAAATTTATTTACAACTATTTTGGATTTTGCTAAAACAAAGTAAATATACAATTAGGGGAAAATTATAGAATAAATGTTCTAATTTACTTGCAAATAATTAGGTTACATGCTATATTTTAACTATGAGTAATTTTATTGAATTTGGAATATTTGTAAGTTTATTAGACAAAAAAGTTCATAAGGCGTGCAGCCTTGCCGAAAAATTTGAGGTGTCCACAAAAACAATATATAGGGTTATAGACAGGCTTGTTAGTGCGGGCCTACCTGTAGGCTCCTTGCCGGGCAAAAACGGCGGCGTCTTTTTGTTGGACGATTTTGATTGCAACACATGGTTTTTTACCGAGGAAGAACTTGCCTACTTATTAAATATTGTTAATAGCAATTTAAATATCTGCCCCACCACAGCGAGCATTATTTCTGAAAAGATTAAAAGTTTTATTAGCCAAAAGCAACTTTTGGGCGCCAGCAAATTGAGTGATAAACTTTTTATAGACAACTCGGGTTGGTTCTGCACAAGGCTACAAAGCTATTCTGCAGCAGCAACTTTGCTAGAGGGGTGCAAAAGTTATAAAAAATTGCAATTTGAATATATGGGCAAGCAAAAAAATGTCGAGCCTTACTGCGTTGTTTATAAACAAGGAGATTATTATTTGTATGGCTACTGCAGCTTTAGCCAATCTTTTAGGTTATACAAGGCAAGCCGTATGACAAACATAACAATAACTGGCGAGCAATTTACGCCAATAAAAATAAACTTAACAGCAAAGCCCTGGAACAAAAGTTGTTTTGATATGGTAAATGTAGTACTAGAGGCCGAACCCGTAACGGCACAAGACATATCTTGTTGGGCAAAAGTAATTTGCAAAAATTCAAAAGCCATTACAATAAAAGCGGTAAATAATTTAGGGCTAACTCATAAACTTATGGAGTATGGCGATAAAATAAAAATTATCTCTCCAGCAAGTATAGCCGAAGAGATAAAACAAGAATGTTTAAAGATTGCCAATCTTTATTTGTAATTATTATTTAGCAAAAATTGCAAAATTTTGCGGTTTTTACATATTTTACCCGCAGAAATTGCGGTAAAATAGCTATTTTATTAGGTTAGTAATAAAATTTTTGCTCAATTTGTGCAACTTTTGGTATTCTTCTATTGCAATTTGGGCTAATTTTTCTACAAAATCTTGTACGGAGAAATTGGTATTCACAAAAAAGTAGTATGCAAGCGAGCCGGGTATGGCATTAATTTCGTTTAAATAAAGGTTTTTGCCTTGAAGCATAAAGTCTATTCTTACAACGCCATGCAAGCCCAGCAAATTAAACACTTTTTTACTTATACCTTGAATTTTTGCTTCTAGTTTAGCTGGAAGAGTGGCGGGAAATTTGCGCTGTTGAGTTTTCATACTACCCTTTTTGCCGCCTTTACTGCTAGAAAGATATTTATCGCTAAAGGAAAGTATATCTTCTTTCCTTTCGGGCTGGTCTATTTTAGAAACAGTCACATCGTCGCCAGAGCCAAGCACTGCGCAATTGTATTCTATAAAATCTGTCAGAGCCTCTTCTACTAGGCAAAAATTGTCAAACTCAAAGGCAACTTGCATAGCTTGCTGCAACTGGCTAAAATTCTTAACAACCTCTATTCCAATGCTGCTGCCACCAGTTTTGGGCTTTAATATAACAGGATAGCCAAAAGATTTTTGTATTTGCTTGTCCACTTCTTCGGTGGTGACGCCCTCTTTTATACAAAACCCTTGAATATGGTTTATTCCATTAGCTTTTAAAAACTGCTTAGTTAGCCACTTATCCATACAAATGCCAAGCCCTACACTAGTGCCTGCGCTAACAGGAACGCCGCCGCTTATAAAATAACTTTGTAGTACCCCGTTTTCGCCATTTCCGCCATGGCAGCAAAATACTGCTGCGTCTAGATTAATGGCACTGATATGCCCAAAAATTCCCTTGCCTTTAAACAGCATTTTGCCGTCGCGCAAAACAATTGGCACCAAGCTATCGTTCTGGTCTTTAAAATCGGAAAGTAAAAACTCCTTGTTTGTGTACAAAAATAGTTGGTCGTTTTTATCGGCATAAATTAGAAAAAATTGATGCTTATCGCCAGCCATGTTATAAATTTGTTTGGCGGTTATTATAGATATATCGTGCTCTACCGACCTTCCACCAAAAACTATTGCTATATTCATAAAAAAATACCTCCAATAATAACAATGTATATTATCTTTGGTACATTTTTGCTTATTTTAAATGTAATTGTCTGGCAAATCGTTTTCAAATAAAACCACATCGCCGGGGTTGGTTATGCTTGGTAAAATACTTACGGCTTGCTGTAAATTGCCAGCCCTAATTATATTTTTTGTGTCAAACTGACCATGTTCCAGCCCAGCCGCAAGCGCCTCGTAATTTACTATGCCGTTAATTATAACATAGTTGCACACAGAGGCAAGCATTTTGCCAAGTTCAAAATTGCTGTTAAACTGTTCTTTCCCAAGTTCCACCAGCCCGGGAGTGATAACCACCTTTTTGCCATCAAACTTTTTAAGAACTTCGGCAGCCGCTTTTGCTCCAGCCTCACTACCATTATATGCATCGTCTATAACAATAAGTGCGCTAGCCGACGGCATAAGGGCTAGCCTATGCGCCGTAGGTGACAAACTCTCTATTGCATGCACAATTTGCTCAGCAGAAACATCTAAATCTAGCGCGACAGTTGCTGCCAGCAAAATATTGCTGACATTGTGGTCACCAAGCAAACTTGTTGTAACATTATCAAAGGTCTTGCCGCCAAGAATAAGCGTAAAGTTTGTACCCTTGCCACTAAAAACAATATTAGAGGCACTAACCTTGCCGTCTGCTCCAAGCCCAGCCAAAGTTTTTTTACATTTGGCGCTATTGTACATAGTTTCTACATGCTTGTTGCCGGCAGCAAAATACATTTTGCCGCGCTGATTTGTCACAAAATTTGTAAGCTCACTTTTGGTATTTATTATAGATTGCAAACTACCAAAGGTTGCCATGTGCTGATTAGATATTCCTGTAATTAGCCCAATGGTTGGCTTAACCATTTGGCAAAGTTCGTCTATGTCCCCCACATTGCGCGCGCCCATTTCGGCTATAAAAATTTGGTCGTCGTCTTCCATATTCTCTAATATAGTTTTACTAAGCCCTAGGGGGGTATTATAACTAAACGGCGTAACACAAACTTTATACTTTTGGGCAAGCATGGTTGCTAAGATGTTTTTTACGCTAGTTTTTCCGTAACTGCCAGTGACGCCAATTACAGTTATACCAGATAGCCTTGCAAGCCTATCCCTTGCTTTGCGCAAATATTTAGCAGAAATTGCGTTTTCGATAGGCAGCATTATTAGCCACGCAATTGCAATAATTATAGGCACAAGCGTTGGCACAATTACTAGCCCGCCTGCCGCAAAGTAAGGCACAAACATGGCCGTGCAATATGTAAGCCCAAATGATACCAACAGTGATATAATCCCCACCGCCGCCAACAGCCTATTCATGCGCCTAGTGTATTTTATAGGCGTTTTTTGCCTTATGCTATAAATATTGAATATATAATAGCACACAAATAACATATAAAATATTAGCCCCAAGTATTCTAGCGTTCGGTATATAAAGATGTCTTCTAAAAGCACATTTGTAATAGCCAAGGCGGCTCCGCCAAGAATTGTGACTATAATTAGCCGCCCCCAAGACACAAACTTGGTTTCGGCAAGCCAGCCAAACATGCCCCTAATTTTGTAGCCAGAAAGCTGAAGCATTTGCAAAAATCTGGTTGACATAATAGTAACAAGCACGCTGTTGACGACGCTTAAAATTAGCACTAGCCAAAAATCTTCGGCGTATGGCATATTTAAAATATTATTACACAAAAAGTTTTGCATTTTATCTCCTTATTTTGTCACTAATATGAGGCGACATAATTTTTGCTAGGCTAAAAAGATACATCTAACACTATATAGTTTAAACATTACAAGCAAAGTAGTCAATCGTTTTGCAAAATTGGGCGTCATTATCTAAAAAACTAAAATGCCCAGCACCCTCTACCACCACCAGACCGCTGCCCTTTATCTTTTTGTTTAGCTTTTTTGCCATGTATAGCGGCGTATCGGCGTCATTTTTGCCCCAATAAATTAGCGTCGGAGCGGTAATTTTGCCAAGCAGGGGCGTTTGGTCGTAATTTACAGCAGTAGTTAGCACTTTTTTAAGCTTTTCGTCGCAAGATTTGTAATCTGGGCTGCCAAATTTGGCTAACTTTTGCTCCTTTACAGCCCCCAAATTTACCAGTTTTTTGATAATTTTATAGTGCCAAATTTTTAATTTTTTCTTTAAACTAAACCTTGGCTTAAGCCCAGCGCTATCTACAAGTACAAGACCATGTAGCGGATATTTGCTTGCATATTCAATAGCCACCCTGCCGCCAAAAGAATGCCCAACCAAAATTACGTTTTGCAGACTATTACCTATTATATAATTATGCAATCTTTGGGCGTATCCGACTATGCTTGGGTCATCTGGGGCGGACTGACCGCCAAAGCCATCTAAATTTGCAAAGTGTAAAGAAAAATTTTGCAGTTTATCTTTTAGCCATAAAAAACTGGAACTATCCGCGCCCCAGCCGTGCAGAAAAATTATGTTTGTGTTGCCGCTACTGTAAGTTATAAAATCCAAAACGCTTCCCAAAAAATTAAAATCTTTAGAAATTTTTGCTTTGCAATTTTTGCGCGCAATTTTTCTTTAGAAATACTAGTTAATTGTCATGCAACATAACTATGGCATCGCCTTGCGGATAATAGTTTTTACGCACATAAATTTGCTTAAATCCGCATTTTTTATACAAGTTTATGGCAGCCAAATTTTTATGACACACCTCTAAAAACACCTTTTTGCCCTTGCAATCGGCAAGTACAAAATTTAGCAGCCTTGTTGCCACGCCGCACCGCCTTGCATTGGGGCTTACACCAATATTAATCACTTCGCACTCTCCCCCTAGCTCGGTTATAATACAATATGCAACAAGTTTATCATCTTGTTCCACGGCATAAATTTTGTAGTAAGGCTTAGTTTTAAGGTTTTCAAAAAAACTAGTGCAGTCTTCGATAAACAAACTTTTATGCAGCTGCCCTATTTGGTTATTAAACTTTGTCTTGTAAATTTTTTCCATGATAAAACCTAAAACTTAATTACTGCTGCCACTCAATTTTTTTTGCCTTTCTAGTTCGGCTTGGCTTGCCCGCAGATATTGAGGCACAATTTGATTTGTTTGCACAAACTCGCCAGCATTTGCCTTACGCAAAATAACCTCGGTTGGGTCGTACTCTGCAAGGCTAACGGCAAATTGAGTTATGCTGTTTACAACATCTTTGCTAGACGAATAAACATTTGCGTTAGTTGCTAGCGGCAACATTTTTTGCTCGTTTGCACAGCCCTTAAATTCTCTTCCAAAACGCTTAAAATAGTAATAATAGTTTTCGCCAAAGCCGTCTAAAACTATGCCAAAATTTTTTTGCTCTCTATCTACCTTAACGGCATCAAAGGCATCAAAAGTAAGCACCTTGCACCCAGCACCAATGGCTAGCCCTTTAACCGTGCTAATTGCAACTCTAATACCCGTAAAACTGCCCGGCCCAACGCCTACTGCAATAGCGTCCAAATTTTGTAAATTTATGTTTGCTTGCCCTAATAGTTTTTCAATTTCGGCAAGCAGCACTGCCGACTGACGCTTTTCGTCGCTAAAAAATTTATAAACCTTGTCTTTGGCTATAAGCATAATTTTTAGCCCGCCGCTGCAATCTACAACTAAAATTTTCATACAAACCCCCAAGTGTAAAAAACGCAAAATTGACTATAAAAAAGTGAAAAAATGCATCAAAATCGCCAAATTTTGCCTAAAAATCAATTTTTCGACCATTCTCCGTCTTTGTTATTAAAACAGTTTTTATATTAAGACCGTCAAGCAATTCTTCGGCTCTTTCTGGCCATTCTATTAAACAAATTGCACCCGAGAATAGATACTCCTCTATTCCTATTGCAATTAGTTCGCTGATGTCTTTAATTCGGTAAAAGTCAAAATGATATATTGTTATATTTTTGCATTTATACTCGTTTACAATATTAAAGGTTGGGCTTACAGCAGTGCCGCCGCCAAAATATTCTACCACACCTTTTGCAAACTCAGTTTTGCCCGCACCTAAATCTCCACGCAGTTCAACAATATCCCCCGCATGCAGAGTTGCCGCAAATTGCTTTGCAATCTCTTTTGTTTTTTGCGCTGATGACGAAAAGTATTCCATATTTTTATCCTTTATATTTCGGTACTTGTGCCAATTCTGGTTGCGCCAGCACGGATAAGCTCTTCGGCTTGCTTAGCCGTTCTTATACCGCCGCTTGCTTTTATGCCGCAGCGTCCGCCAACCGATTCGGCAATACATGTAACAACCTCAGGTGTGGCTCCGCCTACCCCGTAGCCCGTGCTAGTCTTTATATAATCCACCTTTGCCTTGCAGCACGCCTTGCAAAGCTTTGTTATTTCGTCGCGATCAAAATAACACGTTTCTATAATGGCCTTTACAACCCTACCACGGCTAGAACGCACAATTCTGGAAAGCTCGTTTTTAACATAGTCGTAGTCGCCGTCTTTGGCTGCACCAATATTTATAACCACATCAATTTCGGCGGCTCCGTCTGCAATGGCTTGCTTGGCCTCGGCAAGTTTAACTTGCAAAGAATTTGCCCCAAGCGGAAACCCCACCACGGCAACCACACAAACATCTGTTATCGCCTTTTGCGCCAAATAATCAGACGCCGTTCGCACATTGTATCCATTTACGCACACCGCATGATAATGATTTTTTATTGCTATGTTGCAACAAGCATAAATGTCTTTTGTTGTCGCCCGTGGGTCTAGCAGAGTAAATTCTACCACCGACTGCAAATTGGTAATTTCTTCGGTTTCACGAACTTTTTTAAACCACATTATAGCACCACCTTGTAAAACAACTCATTACTCTGAGGTTTTATATTAGAAATTTCAAAGGCTTTGTACATGCTTTGCGCCAAGTTAAAATATCTTTTGTTGTTGTGGCTATAAAACACTTGTGCAAGTTTGTCGCCCGCCTTAACCTTATCGCCCTCGCCACACATAAGCACAACGCCGGCAGATGAATCGGTATGTTTGCCGCTGCCAACAAGTTTGTTTGCCACATGCTCCAATAGCCCAAGTTTTATATCCCAAATGTAACCGTCGGCGTCGGCTGTAATATAACTTACGGCGGTATCTATAAAGCGCTCTTGCCTAGTTACCGGCTGCAATTTAAGCTGGTAATCGGCGGCAATTTTGTTTAGCTGCTCTATGGCATTTTGGCTAGAAATTGCGTTGCCAAAAATGTTAGCCGCACCCGTTCTGGAACTGGCTTTGCCACTAGACATAAGCGCAAGCGTGGCCATTTCTTTGGTTAAAACAAGCAAATTAGACGCAAAATACTCCTTTTTGCAAGA
>CAYTHL010000036.1:0-9344 GCA_964437615.1 uncultured Lachnospiraceae bacterium
ATTATTTGTTTTATGCAAACAACAATGAAGTTTGGTTGTTAGACTATTTTGGCACAGAAACTGACCTAACTCTTCCACAAGACTATAACGGACAGAACTACGGAATTTATGTTGGGGCGTTCTATTTAAAGAATTTGCATAGTGTAATAATTTCGCAAGGTGTCACGTCCGTGGAATTTTATGCTTTTTGGGAATGTTATAACTTAACGCGAGTTGTTGTCTCAAACACGGTTGAACATTTGGGAGATTGGGCATTTAAAGATTGTTACAGCCTTGAATCAGTTGAGTTTGGCAATGGTTTAACCAGTTTGGGCGTAGATGTATTTCTTCATGACTCAGCAATTTCATATGTAAATTACACAGGCACAATCGAGCAGTGGGCAAATATATATTTTGGAAATCAGTCTTCAACTCCTATTTCTTCTGCACATAAACTATATATTAATGGTGACGAAGTTTTAAGTGAGGATATAACTAATTCAAGCATAACAAAAGTTAATAACTATGCGTTTTCTTACATTAGAAATTGGACATCGCTTGTCCTTCCAAACACACTTGAAACGCTTTGTGAAGGTGCATTTGAGGGCTGCAGAGAATTAACATCAATAACGATTCCAGCGAGTGTTACAAGCATTGGAGAGTGTGCTTTTTATGAAAATTATTCTTTAAGGGAAATAAATTTTAACGCAACAAATTGTGAGGATTTTGTTTATCAGAATCGAACCTTTAGTTTTTCAGGTCAATCAGGGAGTGGAATCACAGTAATATTTGGAGATAATGTAACTAAAATTCCAGCATATTTGTTTTGTCCTTATGATAAGGATAGTTATGCACCAAATATCAAAAGCGTAGAATTTAGAAGCAATATTACGAGCATAGGGGCTTACGCATTTAGTTATGTCACAAATTTAACTGAAATCTCTCTTCCTGCGAGTGTTACAAGTATTGGTGAGTACGCTTTTAATAATTGCACAAGTTTAAATTCGGTTACACTGCCAGAAAATATCACAAGCATAGAGGATGGTGCTTTTCAAAACTGCACAAGTTTAAATTTGGCAAATTTATCTGCTTGCACAGGCCTAACAACAATTAGTTCTAACATTTTTAATAACTGCACAAGTTTAAATTCAGTCACACTCCCAGAAAATATCACAAGCATAGGGGATAGTGCTTTTCAAAATTGTTATAGTTTAACATCAATCACTCTCCAAAAAAATATAATAAGCATAGGAAATTACGCTTTTCAAAAATGTTCAAACCTAACATCAATTACTATCCCTGCAAATGTAACAAGCATTGGAACAAATGCCTTTCAAAATTGTTACGATTTAGTGGAAGTGATTAATAAATCTAGTTTAACAATCACAGCAGGCAAAAACACGAATGGCTATGTGGCGTATTATGCAAAGCATGTTATCACGAGTGAAGCAGATTCAAATTTACAAACGATTGGTGGCGTGATTTATTACATAAGCGGAAGCAGTTACATCGCTGTTGGGTTGGCAGACGCAAATTCAACAAGTGTGACTTTAAAAGAAGACACAACAGAAATTTATAAATACGCCTTTTATAACTGCACAAGTTTAACTTCAATAACAATCCCTGCAAATGTTACAAAAATTGATACATACGCCTTTTCAGGTTGCACAAATTTAAGCTCAATCTCAGTTTTGGCAAGCCTAACAACGCTTGGGAATTATGCCTTTCAAAATTGTGTGAGTTTAACCTCAGTTGATTTGTCTGCTTGCGTTAAGTTGACCACGATTGGAAGTTCTGCATTTTCTGGTTGTTCAAGTTTAAATTCGGTCACAATTCCAGAAAAAGTGACAAAAATTCAAACAAACGCCTTTCAAGATTGTTATAGGTTGGCAGAAGTTGTAAACAAATCGGGTTTGACGCTAACAATTGGCGGGACAGATTATGGTTATATAACATATTATGCAAAAAATATTATATCGGGCGAAGAAGATTCAAAATTGCAGGTAATAAATGGCGTGATTTATTATATTGATGGCACAAATTATATCGCAGTAGGTCTTGCAGATGCAGGTTTAACAAGCATTGTTTTGAATTCTAACACAACTGAAATTGGTGCTAACGCTTTTCGTGGTTGCACTAATTTAATTTCTGTGGATATGTCTAACTGCACAAATTTAACAACAATTGATGCGTTTGCAATATATTATTGCACCTCGTTAACCTCAATAATCATACCAAACGGAGTAACAAGCATAGGCGATCATGCTTTGAGCAATAATAACAATCTGCAATATAACGTATATGACAATGGTTATTATTTAGGCAATGCTGAAAATCCTTATTTGGTGCTAATGGGCACAGTAAACATCCAAATAACAAGTTGCGAAATAAACGAGAACACAAAAATTATATATTATGAAGCATTTTTTAATTGTGCAAATTTAACTTCAATTATAATTTCAGCAAGTGTAATAAGTATTGGAGAACGGGCTTTTAATCAGTGTTATAGGCTGGTTGAAGTTGTAAACAAATCGGGTTTGACACTAACACTAGGCGAAACAACAAATGGATATGTTGCCTATTACGCACTCGGCATCGTGTCGAGTGAGGGCGAATCAAAATTGCATGATATTGGCGGGGTGTTGTATTATATAAATGAGAGCGATTTTGTTGCGGTTGGTTTGTCAAATGAAAATTTAACAAAAATTGTGCTTGATTCGAACACCACTGCAATTAATTCTTATGCATTTTATAAGTATGATATAAGTTTAATTTCAATTTCAAGCGAGGTGACAGTTATTGGCGATTACGCCTTTAGTGGTTGTAAATATTTAGTTTCAGTGATAATTTTTGGAGATGTAACAAGCATCGGCTCTTACGCTTTTAGTGGTTGTAATATTTTATCTTTAATAACACTTCCAAACAGTTTAACAACAATCGGCAGTTACGCTTTTCAAAATTGTTATGGCTTAACCTTGCTTGACTTGTCCGCTTGCAATGGGTTAACAACAATAGAATCTTATGTATTTTCTGGTTGCAGAGGCTTAACTAAAATTTTGTTGCCAGAAAGTGTTACAAGCATAGGAAATTACGCTTTTCAAAATTGTTATAGTTTAACATCAATCACAATCACTGCAAATGTTGAAAGCATTGGCATTAAAGCTTTTTATAATTGTTATAAGTTGGTAGAAGTTGTAAATAAATCTAATTTGGAATTTACAGCAAATGGAACCTCAAATGGCTATGTCACATATTATGCAAAAAACATTATTTCGGCCAAAGAAGATTCTAAATTGCAGACAATAAATGGCGTGGTTTATTATGTGGATGAGGGCGAAAATAGTTACATCGCTGTTGGGTTGGCAGACGCAAGTTTAACAAAAATTGAATTATCCGCAAACACAACAGAGATAAATTCTTATGCTTTCTATTATTGCAGTGATTTATCCTCAATCACAATTTCTGCAAGTGTTAAAAACATTGGCAGTGGTGCATTTTCAAACTGCACAAATTTGGCGACTGTTATTATCGAGAGTGAAGATATATACAACAGTGCAACATCAAATAGTGCGTGTGGCGGATTGTTATCGCACGCAAACACAATTATGGTTTCAAAATCTGTTGTGGATAACGATTCAAATTCTAACAACTATTTAAACGATATAGAGAACTTTACAAAAACTGAATCTAACAATTATTATGTTTACACAATAATTGAATAGTTTAATTATAAATATTCATAGTTGTTGTGTAGATCTAATCGTATAAAAACTTCTTTTACCTGCAAAATAAATTTATTTGACAAATTTTGCAGGTGGCTGTATAATTTGGGTATGAAAGCGATATTTTTTGATTTTGATGGCACACTAACTTATACAAGCTTAAACTTTTGGAAAAAGCTTTGGTCAACCCTTGGCTACAGCATTGCCGAGGGTAGTTATTACAAAACGCTGTTTAATGACGCAATATCTGGCAAGTTAACACATCAAGAGTGGTGCGATAAGTGCAGCGAAAAGTTTATTGAGGCTGGCCTAACCGAAGAAATTTTGCTAGACATTGCAAACACCATAGATATGATGGATGGCTTTGAAGAAACCATGCAAAAGTTTCGTGATAGAGGCTACATGCTGTTTATTGTCAGCGGCAACATAATGCAGGTTATCGAGCATAATTTGCAAGACGGAATAAAATATTTTGAAGGCATTTATGCAAATAAATTTGTGTTTGACGAGCAAGGTAAACTAACCGGAATAATTGGCACCAAGTACGATAACGAGGGCAAGGCAGACATTATAAAATACATTGCAGAGCGTACCGAGATGAATATTTCCGACATTTGGTTTGTTGGCAACGGCGAGAATGACGAGTGGGTGTACACCACCGGATGTAAAACTTTGCTTATAAACCCAACAAACACCAAACACACAGACAACAGCAGCGTCTGGCATAAGCAAATTAAAAATGTCACCAACCTAACCCAACTTTTAGACGTAATAAAGTAAAAAGTAAACCGGCCACAAAGTAAATAAGTTACTTTAGCCGGTCTTTTTTGTTAAAAATTTTAATTACATATTTAAGCAAATTGCTATGTTTAGATAGAATGCGTACATTAACCACAAAACGTATAGGCAAAAGATAATTCCGCTTGCAAGGTTTGCAACAAAGTATCTCCATGTAGTAATTAGGGCAAGAACTATGATAATTGCTAGCCAAACACATGCAAGTATTGGCATGGCGCATCTAAAAAATATTAGCGGCCAAGTTATGTTAAAGGCCATGTGAATAAAGTATAGTATTAGGTTAAACTTGCGGTCTTTGGCTGTAAGTTGTTTATCTCGCCACATGCAAAATGTTGCAACGCCAATAGCTATGTAAATTAGTGTCCATGCAACCGGAAATACCCAGTCGGGCGCCATAAGTGGCACCGACGGATAGGCGTCAAACTTAAACATAGGCCAGCCAAGCAGAGTGGCAATGCCGCCAAGTGCCAAAGTGCCAAGTATAAAATATATGGCATCTAACCACCAAAAGTGTTTTGGCGGTTCTTTAAACTTAGGGTTGCGGCTGTCGTCCAGTTTTTCGGCGTTGTTAGATGCGCTCTCTTGACTGCTTGCTGGCTTCATTTTGTCTTCGTGAGTTTGGCTTTGCTGGCTTATTTCGGCAGTCAGATTTTTGCTAGTTGTGCTAGCATTTTTAGCCTTTTGTCCAGCCCCAGAAGATTGCTTTGTGCTAGACTCATCTTTTGCCGAATTTTTTATTGCAGTGCTAGCCTTGCCGCTTGCATTTGCATTACTTTTGCCCGTAGTTTGGCTATTTGTAGATGACTTTGCGCTGGCTCCGGTGCTAGCCTTGCCACTTAAATTGTGCCTTTTTACTTGATTTGTTGCGTTGTTGCTATTGCTCATAAAATATCACTCCAATTAATTTAATTATGTTTCCAAACAAAAATTTTATGCAAAAATATTTATAATTTAGCTAAAATAATGCAATATTTTATTATTCATAAGCGTAATTTTGCAGTTTTTACAGCAAATAATTAAAAAATTTTACTATCAATATCTTATTTTACGCAAAAAATATAAGTAGAATACAAATTTCTACTTATTTTTAATTATTATAACAAAATATTATCTATTTAAATTCGGTAACATTGGTTCTTTCTAGAAGTTGTTTTAAAGTTTCTTCGGCAGGTTGCCCACATATTACTATATCGTGCACGGCTTTTATAATGGGTAGTTCTACGCCGCATTTTTTACCAATTTTAAGTAGAGCAGTGCTTGTGCAGACGCCTTCGGCAAGTTTATCAAAATATTCGCCCTTTATAAACAACTCTCCAAAGGTGCGGTTGTTACTAAATTTGCTAAATAGGGTGGCTTCATAATCGCCTAAATGGCACAGCCCGTAAGCACTCATTTTGTTGCCGCCCGCAGCTTCAATCAGCCTAGATACTTCGTTGGTGGCTCTAGCCATAAGCGCGCCCTTTAAAGATTGATACCCAGCGCCATCAAGCATGCCCGCCGCAATGCCAACTACATTTTTAGCCGCAGCGCCAATCTCTGTGCCAATGATGTCATTTCCGCAGTAATATTTAATAAGGTCGCTTTTCAGCTCGCTAGCAAGTTTTTTTACAAACTCTTGGTCATAACCGTCTATAAGCATAACTCCCGGAATGCCGCGGGTAAAGTCCTGAATATGCCCCGGGCCAACCCAAACAGCAATATTGTTTTTATCCACGCCGCAATCTATAAGCACTTCGCTAAGGCGCTTGCCCGTTTTTTCTTCTATGCCTTTCATGCACAAAATAAAGCGCTTGCTGCCAATGTTTGGCAGTTTTACAACCTTTTTTATAAGTTCCCTAAGGCTCTGGCACGAAATACTTATAATAATGGTGTCATTTTTGTCCACAGCATAGGCCAAATCGGTGGTAAGTTCTATGCTTTTGTTAAGTTTAACATAATTGTTTTTTCTGGTCGCAAAAAAATTAGTAACATACGGGTCGGTTTCTAACCCCCAAACTGTAACATTTTTGCCTTGACTGTTTAGGTACCAAGCAATAAACGAGCCCCAACGTCCGCAGCCTAAAATTGTAAAATCCATAAAAATCTCCTTAAAAATTAATAGTTTAAGTTTATCAAATTTTACCAGCAATGTAAAACAAAAATAGCAACTTTCTTGCTAATGTTTGACAATTATATGCTAAATGTAGTATATTACTCACGAAAAATACCAAAACAATTATATCAAGGGGAAATTATGATACAAGTAAACAATGTAAGGCTTCAATTTGGTGGCAGAGTGCTGTTTGACGAAGTTAACCTAAAGTTTAGCAAAGGCAATTGCTACGGGATAATTGGTGCCAATGGTGCTGGAAAATCTACCTTTTTAAAGTTGCTATCTGGGCAGATAGAGCCAAGTAGCGGCGAGATTGTTATAGACAAAGGCGAACGCATGAGCGTGCTTGCTCAAAACCAAAACGCCTACGATAATCTTTCGGTGCAGGACACAGTTCTTGGCGGCTATCAAAGGCTTATGGAAGTTATGCATCAGCGTGACGCCCTTTACGCAAAGCCAGATTTTAGCGACGAAGATGGCGTGCTTGCTGGCGAGCTAGAAAGTGAATTTATGGACATGGGTGGTTGGGAAGCCGAGGGCGAAGCCCAAACTTTGCTGCAAGACTTAGGCATAGCGCCCGAATTTTTTCCAGTGCTTATGGCAGACATGGAGCCAAAACAAAAGGTAAAGGTTCTGTTAGCAAGAGCGCTGTTTAAAAATCCAGACATTTTGGTTCTAGATGAGCCAACCAACAACCTAGACGCAAAAACCGTCAACTGGCTAGAAAATTATCTGCTAGACTATCCAAATACGGTAATAGTTGTGTCCCACAACCGCTATTTTTTGAACAAAATTTGCACCCATATTTGTGATGTAGACTACGGCAAAATAAACATGTATGTGGGCAACTACGATTTTTGGTACGAAACTAGTCAGTTGCTTGCTCGACAAGCTAAGGAACAAAACAAAAAGGCAGAGCAGCGCGCAAAAGAGTTAAAAGACTTTATTGCTAGGTTTGCGGCAAATGCAAGTAAAAGCAAGCAAGCCACTAGCCGTAAAAAAGAGTTAGAAAAACTTGAATTTGTCGACATTAAGCCGTCTAGCCGCAAGTATCCTTATATAGATTTTAGACCCGAACGGGAAATAGGCAACGAAGTTCTAAAAGTAGAGGGCTTAACAAAAGAAGGCTACTTTAAAGATGTCAGCTTTACAATAAAGAAAGACCAAAAAGTGGCATTTTTAAGTGATAATGCTAATATTATAACTATGCTATTTAAAATTCTTGTGGGTGAGGAACAGCCAGATAAAGGCTACATAAAGTGGGGCAGCACCGCCAAAGTTGCATATCTGCCAGAAAATAACGAAAAATATTTTGCCGATTGCGACTTAAATTTGGTTCAATGGATAAGCCAATTTAGCAAAGAAACTGACGAAACTTTTCTGCGCAGTTGGCTAGGCCGCATGCTCTTTACCGGCGAAGAAAGCCAAAAGAAAGCAAAAGTACTAAGCGGCGGCGAAAAGGTAAGGTGTATGATGGCGCGCGCCATGCTAACAGCTGGCAACGTACTAATATTAGACGAGCCTACAAACCACCTAGACCTAGAAAGCATAACAGCCCTAAACAAAGGTATGATAAACTACAAATCGCCAATGCTATTTACCAGCCAAGACCACGAAATTTTGCAAACGGTTGCCAATCGAATAATTGAAATCAACGACACCAAAACCTTTGATAAAGAATGCACCTATAATGAATACCTAGGTATAGATTAACAATAGAATTTACCAAAAACACTAAAATGATGCCAAATTTACTATTTTTTGGGCATCATTTTGCGTTTTTAGTCTTATTAATCTAAGCATATGGTATAAACCAACTCAATTAGTGCACAATTTTTATTCTAAAGTGCTAATTTGGCTTTCAATAGAGTGCAACAGCTGTTTGTCACTCTTAAATTCTTTGCATTTTCCATTTTGATTTGTATAGTAGTCGGCGTCTATAAGCGAATAAGTTTTGCCGTTTCCAGGCGCGTTTTTAAAAATTTTAATAATCTTGTTATTTGCGTATAGATATTCCAGTATATCAACCTTGTCAAAACCATCGCCTAGCAGTCCAAGTTTACAAATAGTTTCCATTTTTAAACTAAGATCATCTTTTACGATATTTTTTATATCTGTAACATCTGTGCAATAAGCAGTAAGCTTAACTCGATATTGCCACTCGTCCTTTACTTGTTCCTCACAATATGGATTAATTCTATTAATATAATTTGTTTTAGCAAATCTAAAAGTTTCGTCGCTCAATTTTTCTACCATAATCTCGGCAAATTCATAACTATCTAAAACTAATTTCATGTTTTACTCCTTTATATGTATATAATATTATCACAATTTTTATAAAATTTCAATAGATTAGCGAAATTTTAACATACCAAAAGAAGAGCAAACAAATTATAGTATAATTAAAAATTTTTTTGATTAATTTTGGTTAAATTTGTTGACAACCACGGCTTGGTGGTGTATATTAATCGAGTAACTTGACTTTTGTCGGGGTGTAGCGCAGTTTGGTAGCGCACGTGGTTTGGGTCCATGGGGCCGGGAGTTCGAGTCTCTCCACCCCGACCAATAAATAGGTGTGACGCGCCTAAGTGGTGAGGGCCTTTAGCTCAGTTGGTTAGAGCAACCGGCTCATAACCGGTCGGTCCGCGGTTCAAGTCCGTGAAGGCCCACCAATTTTATAAAGAAATAGTCTATGGCTCGGTAGTTCAGCTGGTTAGAACGCTAGCCTGTCACGCTAGAGGTCGAGGGTTCGA
>CAYTHL010000037.1:0-8405 GCA_964437615.1 uncultured Lachnospiraceae bacterium
CTGGAGCTGATGGCGGGAATCGGACCCGCGACCGCCGCCTTACCAAGGCGGTGCTCTACCCCTGAGCCACATCAGCATATTTATTGCTAACGGAGAAATTATATAATGTCTGCTTAAATTTGTCAAGAGATTTTTTGATGCTTATAGTTTATTTTTAATTTTCTTAGAGCAAGATATAAAAATCTTTAAAAATTTCAATTGTCAATTACCAAACAAACGTCGTTGGCAGGGGATATACAGCTTTTAATAAAAAGCCAATTCAGCAATATATTAGCAGCACAGAATATCTAAACATATACAAAGTTCCAATCAGCCAAGTTTTTGATTTTAAGTAAATTATAATAAATCAGCTCAATCAATTGACATATTCAATTTTAATTTGTTAAAGTTTAAGTATTAAAAGTTTGGCAATAGCCAAAAATTTATTATAAGGAGGTTAATTATGAATTTAGGACTAAAAGGAAAGGTAGTTATTGTTACTGGTGCGGCATCAGGAATAGGCAAGGCTACCGCCGAAGCGTATGCGGCAGAAGGTGCAGTTTTGGCACTTGCAGACATCAATTTGGAAGGGCTGGAGGCTTTAAAAAAACAACTTAAAAATGTTGAGGTTTATGTAGAAAAGGTTGACGTTACTAACGCCAAAAATTGCGAAACTTTTGTTAAAAATGTGGCTAAAAAGTTTGGCAAAATTGATATTTTGGTAAACAATGCCGGCACAGCGCTTATGGGCGACATGGCAACATTTCCAGAAGATGTTTTCCGCAAACATGCTGAGCTTATGATGTATGCGCCAGTTAGGCTAACAAACCTGTGCATTCCATACTTTAAAAAGAATGGTTGGGGCAGTGTAGTTAACACGGCGTCTGTTTTTGGCAAACAACCGGGCGGGCTAATTAGCTACGATACAATTAAAGCTGCCGACATTATGATTACTAAGGATTATTCCACCTATTGCGCCGCATTTAATGTAAATGTAAATGCAGTTTGTCCGGGGCCAGTAGATACCCCTTTGTGGTACGCAAAAGGTCAACTTGGCGACCAACTTGCAGCTGCAACCAGCATGAAACAAAAGGAAGCCATAGACTGGTTTGCTAAAACCAACATTCCTATGGGCAGATATGCCAAGGCCGAAGAAATAGCAAATGCTATTGTTTATTTGTCAAGCGAGCCTGCGCACTATATCACCGGCGTAGCCCTAAATGTAGACGGCGGCATGGTAAAAAGCACCCTATAATACAAAAAACACCCTTGCAAATTTGCCAAGGGTTATTTTTTGCAAACAATAAGATTTTTTTAAGCCGCAACTTGTAAGCTTAGTTTTTTGCGTGCAAAATTTTTAATTTTAGGTATTACTTTTGCGCAGTTTGTCTATTATTAACGCAAGGGGGATAGCTAATGGAAAAAGAACTTACAACAAAAGATCTTATGGCGCTAAACGAGTTGATGACTTTTGAAAACTGGATGGCTACAAAAATGGTGGTCTGTGCCGAAAACTCTAAGGAAAAGCCGCTTATAACCATGTACAAAACCATGGCGCAAAAGCATTTAGAAAACCACACAAAACTGCTAGATTATCTAACAAAAAACGCTTGCGAAGGGGGTAAAAAATAATGCAATTAACCGAACAAGAAATTTTGCAAGATGCACTTATAGCGCATAAGTTTTTAATGCACATGTATTGTCAGTTTGGGCTAGAATGCTCTAACAAAGAGCTTAGGGACATGTTTGCCGAACTGCATAATGTGGCGTCCGAACACGACTACAAAATTTTTAAAATTATGAACGAAAAAGGCTTTTATCCAATTACAGCAGCGCCTTGCAAAGAGGTTAAGCAGACGCTTAAAATGCACACTCAAATGCAAAAGCAACTAGAAGAAAAGGTTGCCGCACCTAAAAAATAGGGCAATTAAACTTAATTTTGCATTTTTAGCAAATTAGCAGCTATTTATTAGCTGCTAATTTGCTATAAACTATTTTCAAAAGGCAAAAGTTATGCTATAATAAACAAGATAAAATCTTTAGGAGAAATTTATGGCGCATTACGGCGAGTTTGTTGTAGGCAAGAGGGTTGCTGATGACAATGTACCAAATCATTATAAAGAAATAGACATTTTTAGTCACAAAATATCTAAGCCAACGGTGTTAATTTTTGGCGGCAGCGGAGTAGAGAGCAACGCTTTAGCCAACGGTAGCGCAAAAATAATAGAAAGTCTGCTTGGCGTTTTTGGCGAGGATGTAGACCTGCTGTCGGTAAATTACAATGCTGGAACATATAACGAAGAAACTATGCTAGCTAACATTGGCAAAATAGTAAATAATTTAATTTTGCCGCTTGCTACAAATTTATCCAAAGAAAGGCTAACCGTTTTTGATGCTTGCAAAAATATGCGGCAAGTTACTTTATTTGGGCATTGTTTTGGGGATAGCGTCATTACTAAGCTTACCGAAATGCTAAACAGCAGGCTTTTGCAAGTTGGCTATTTGCCGCAAGAAGCAGACAAAATAACAAAATCTCTTTTTGCTGTAACTTTTGGGGCTACAACTGTAAACGACAAAATAAATTATATTAATATTATTTCGCCAAACGACGAAATGTTTCCAAATTCTGGGGATAGAGCATGGGAAGTTTTGGCAAACAGACTAAAGGACGCAGACAAAAGTCTGCCGCAAGTTAAAATTAGCAAAGAAGATAGAGATGAAATTGTTGAAACTGTAAACAGTTACAATTTATTAAACCCCCGTAGGGTATTTGGTAGCGGCAAAATTTTGCAAGAATTTTACAACAATAATCAGCGCTGCTTTGTTTTGGGCACCGAGAACGGAATTAGGCTTGTGACATCTCCACTGTATACTAACGGAGAGTTTGACCATTCTATAAAAGGCCTTGCGCGCGATGCAAATTGGCAAGAAAGTGTCTGTGCAACCCCTGCTGGCAACTATGTTTCTAAGTGTATTGCTGCTGCGCTGTGCAACTCGGTAGCAAATTCTATTTTAAACCAAAATTCTAAAAATTATATTCCTTTTGACATGTCTAATTTGCAAATTCAGCTAGAGCAGATTGTTCAGCCGCTCAACGAAAGACGCCAAAACGCCCAAGACAACATCTAAAAAGGTTATTTATAATACTAATATGCTAGATTTTACAAAAATCTTATGCTAACATTTATTTAATAGTTTACAAAGGAGAAAAATAATGGAAAATAAGAGTAAAAACAAAAAATACAGAATTGGTTTTGATATAGGTGTTGGTAGCGTAGGCTGGGCAGTTATAGAAAATGACCCAGTTACTGATGAGCCTTGCAAAATTATTAAGTTAGGCGTAAGGACATTTAGCCCTAACGAAGTTGAAAAAACGGGCGAAAGTACTGCCAAAAACAGGCGCTTGGCTCGTGGTGTTAGACGCAGAAGACGCCGCAAGCAAAATAGAATGGTTGCCATGACAAAGTTAGTTAACAAAACCTTGCAGATAGACGCCAAAAAGGAGCTGGCTAGCCTAATTAATACCGATGTTTACAAGTTAAGGTCAGAGGCGCTAGACAAAAAAGTTACAGACGGCGACCTTGCCAAGATTATTTTTAATATATTAAATCATCGTGGGTTTAAAAGTAATCGCAAAAATATGGCAAGCAAAGATGAGGGCAAGCTAATATCTGCCATTGCGGCCAACAAAAAGTTGCTAGCTGACGGCGGCTACCGCACTTTTGGCGAGATGGTTTACAAAAGTGACAACTTTAAAATAGAGAGCTGCGGGCAAAAAATTTATCTTGTGCGCAATCACGGCGGAGATTATCGAAATTGCTTTGACCGTGACGGACTAGTAAGCGAACTTAAACAGATTTTAAATGCACAGCAACAACTTGGCAATTCCAAAATTACCCAAGATTTTATAGACAAGGTAGTGTTTATTGTAGAAAAACAGCGAAACTTTGACGAGGGTCCGGGCAAGGGGAGTCCGTACTCTGCTAAGTTTGAAATTGGCAATTGCACATTTTTACCCAGCGAGCTTCGGGCACCAAAGGATTCCTTTACGTTTGAGTATTTTGATGCTCTTTCTAAGCTAAACAGCCTAAGAATTTCGGGCGAGCCGCTAACCGATGATCAGCGAGCAATGGTACTAGAAATTATCAACACCAAGGGCAAATTGTCCTTTTACAAAATGCGCCAGATGTTTAATTTAAAGCTTAGTAGCACCTTTAATTTATGCAGATATTCGGCGAAATCTAAAAAAGACGAAGACCTAACTGAAGATGCATTTATAAAATCTTGCGAGCAGAGGGATTTTGTCAATCTAGATAGCACGCTAAATATAAGCAAGGCGCTTGGCGCAAAGTCCTTTGTAGAAAATGGCGATCTAATAGACGAAATTGCGTTTATGCTTTGCACCAACAAAAGTGACGAAAGAATAGACACATACATGGCGTCGTCGCCCATTCTTTGCAAGCTAACCGACGAGCAGAAAAACAATATTAAGGCTTTAAGTTGCGATAAGTTCGGCTCGCTAAGCATTAAAGCGATGAAGCAAATTATGCCATATCTTTTGCAAGGTTTGCGTTATGACGAAGCCTGCAAAAGTGCAGGATTTAATCATAGTAGCTTTGCTGGCAAAAAATCACTATTTTTAGAAGGCCCACAAATAGAGGCACAAATTAAAGAAATTACTTCTAATGTTGTAAAGCGTGCGGTAAATCAGATGCTAAGAATTTTAAACGAGATAATAAAAGAATATGGTTCTCCGCAGTTTGTAACTATAGAGCTTGCGCGTGATTTATCAAGGCTGCCAAGCGAACGCATAAAAGTGCAGAAAGATCAACTAAAAAACTTTGAAGAAAATGAGCTTATTAAGCAAAAATTGCGTGACGAACACAATGTGCTAAAACCAACAGGCACCGATGTTTTAAAGTACAGGCTTTATAACGAGCAAGACGGCAAATGCATGTACAGTGGCAAGCGGATAGAAATAGAAAGGCTATTTGAGCCAAATTATGTGCAGATAGACCACATTATTCCTATTAGTCGCAGTTTAAACGACAGCTACAACAACAAAGTGCTTGTTATTGCTGCCGAAAACCAAAACAAGGGCGACCGCATTCCGTACGAGTGGTTTGGCGACGACGAAAAAAGGTGGAGTGAGTTTGTAGCAAGAGCCGCTTTAATAAAAAATAAAGAAAAGCGCCATTTGCTTACAAAACAAAAGTACACCGAAGAAGAACAAAAAGAATTTATTTCTCGAAACATAAACGACACAAGATATATGTCTAAATTTTTGCTTGAACTTTTAGAAAAAAATCTTCTGCTTGCGCCAACCCATAATGGCTACAAAAAGGTTGTAAGGTCGGTAAATGGCGCAGTAACCAACTATTTACGCCGATGCTGGGGAATAGAAAAACTGCGAGAAGACGGCGATATTCATCACGCAGTAGATGCCGCCGTAATTGCCACAGCTACCGAAAGTCAAATTCAAAAAATAACAAAGTTTAATAAACTTAAAGAAAAGTTTGAGTGTCATGGCGATAAGTTTATTAGCAAAAAAACTGGCGAAGTTATGTCAGTTCAAGAAAAGGAAGACCTAGAACTAGACGAAATAAAAAATAAACTTGCAAACAGACTACCTATGCCATACGAGGGCTTTGATAAAGAACTAAGCATTAGAAGCAAGATAGACTATACAAGTTTTGAATTTTCTGCCGAAGACAAAGCCGAACTTATCAAGCTTGGCTACGACGCAGACGAGGTAGATTTTATTAAACCAGTGTTTATAAGCCGAATGAAAACGATAAAAACTACAGGTAGCATACATGCCGAAACCTTTTTAAGCGCAAGGGAATACAAAGAAACCGGCATGCTGATAAAAAGTGTGCCTATTCAAAATTTAAAAGTTGTGGATGTGCCCGAAGACCCAGAGCATCCGCTTGCGGGCGACAAACACCCAGAAAAGTCTATTGCAGAATACTATCGCCCAGCCGACGATAGACTGCTTTATTTGGCGCTTAAAGAGTACCTTATAGCTAACGGAAACAATATACCTAACAATGTAGAATTTCATAAGCCAAAGGCCGACGGCACCCCGGGACCAATAGTAAAAAAGGTTAAGCAATATGTAAAAAGTTCTAAATGTGTAATTACTCCGCATGGGGCAGCGGCAAACGACATTATGCATCGGGTTGATGTGTTCGAAAAGGGCGGCAAATATTATCTTTGCCCTGTATATATGGCAGATGTTTACGCTAAAAAACTGCCAAACAAAGTTATCGCTATAAATAAGCCGTGGATCACGATAGATAAGTCTTTTAACTTTAAGTTTAGTTTGTATCAAAATGACTTAATAAAAGTTAGCCATAAAACTGGCATAACCCTTACTAAGAATTTTCAAAATCCTAAATCTAAAAAGCCAGACTCTATTACAAATAATGAGTTTTTACTTTACTACAACAGCACAGGCATAAGTGGTGCAACCATTAAACTTAAAACTCACGACAACTGCTACGGCATTAGTTCTTGCGGTATCAAAACTCTTGCCGGACTAGAAAAATATTATGTAGACATTATGGGCAAAATCTACAAGGCTCCACCAGAAAAAAGGAAGGGGCTGTAAATGGGGTTTTATAATATTTTTGTGGCAAGTCAATGCAACCTTTTGGTTAAGGATAGCCAGCTGACTATAAATAACGGAAAAGAGCAGCAGACTTATCCGCTAGAAGACATTAATAGCTTAATGATAGAAAATTTAGCAACTAATTTGTCTAGTTATGCATTGTCTAAACTGGCAGATTATGGCATATTAACTTTTGTATGCAACTCTAGTCACCTCCCTTGTGGGGTGATTTTGCCTTTTTGCGAGTATTATCAAACATTGCTAGTTTATAATAATCAAGTTGATATGCCAAAACCGTTAGGCAAACGTCTGTGGTCTAGTATTATAAAAAACAAAATTGAAAACCAAAATGAAGTTTTAAACATTTGCGGCGGTAAGGATAGGTTAAAGGCCTTGCAAAAATCAGTGCTTAGCGGTGATGCTAATAACAACGAGGCAAAGGCCAGCCATATTTATTTTAAAGAGTTGTTTGGCGCCGAGTTTGCCCGCCGCAAAGAGGGGAAGATTAACGATTTTTTAAACTACGGTTACTCAATTTTGCGTGGTTTTGTTGCCAGATGCATAGTTTCTCATGGGCTAATGCCATTTTTGGGAATATTTCACTGCAATCAGTTTAATCAATTTAACTTGGCGGACGACCTGATGGAAATATTCCGTCCGATTGTGGACTTATATGTTAAGGTTTACTTAACCGACGAAGATAGTCTATCCACAAAAATAAAAAGCGAGCTTTTTAATATTGTAAACTACGATGTTCTTGTAGATGGTCAAAGGCAAACTGTTAGCTATGCAATAGAATTGCTTGTTCAAAGTTTTGTAAAAAGCCTAAAAGAGAAAACTGACGCACTTAAAAAAATAACAATAATTGGGCTAGAGTTACATCAATATGAGTAGATTTATGAGATTATTAGTTTTTTTTGATTTACCGGTAAAATCTAAGTTGGAGCGAAGGCTTGCAACTCAGTTTAGGAACTTTTTAATAAAAGACGGTTTCTATATGTTGCAGTTTAGTTTGTACGGAAGAATTTGTAATACGATAGAATCTGCAAGGCTTCACGAGGATAGAATTAGACCATATGTTCCAAAAAACGGGTCGGTTAGGTCTATGATTGTAACCGAAAAGCAGTACGCTTCGATGAATATTTTGTCTGGAACTCCGCAAAAAAAGGACAAAAATATAGTCAGCCAACAGCTTTCTATCTTCTAATTTGTCATTATTTGCGTGCAAAATTAGTTCAATCTTATAAATTTTAATGCCAATTTTGGCGCAAAAAATCCATAATTTTCTTAATTTTAAAGCCACTAAAAAACGGCTACAAGCTAGAAAATATCTAGCTTGTAGCCGTTTTGTTTTAGTTACCTATTATACCATACCAAATTAAAAAAGGGAACTAAAACAACATCTCCATATTCAAAAACACCCTTGTAATTATACCATACCAAATTAAAAAAGGGAACTAAAACTTGATACTTGGGATGAAATGTCATGGTCTGATTATACCATACCAAATTAAAAAAGGGAACTAAAACAAAGCCGTCATATGCCAAATCAACACCTTGATTATACCATACCAAATTAAAAAAGGGAACTAAAACTATAACTTATATATTAAGTGATATATTTAGATTATACCATACCAAATTAAAAAAGGGAACTAAAACATAAAAGATATAATCTTCACTATACCCAACATTATACCATACCAAATTAAAAAAGGGAACTAAAACTGCCTTATCAACATAGTTTCCCGTTTTTAAATTATACCATACCAAATTAAAAAAGGGAACTAAAACTGATTGTCTATACTTATTT
>CAYTHL010000038.1:0-3414 GCA_964437615.1 uncultured Lachnospiraceae bacterium
GTAACTCCTTTAAGCTTACAGAATAAGTAAGAGTTAATTTATTGCCCAAATATTCCAAATTTACCGAAATATCCCCTACTTGGCTAACTGTGCCATTTGTAACATTGCCGCTAACGCTGGTTACCATGGCACTAGTTACAGGTACTTTGGTTATATGCCCATCCGAATACTTGCAATATACATAAATGTTGCTATAATCTAGGCTATCTCCAACATAAACATCGGGTACTTGAGCTTGAGAGAGCCATACATTTTTTAAAACAACTTCTTCTGGTGGTTTATATAGCGCTAAAGTTGTGCCTATTATAGCGGCAGCAATAACAAATAAGCACATGCAAGCCACTAAAATTTTTGCTTTTTTAGGCAACGGAAGCCTAATTTTTTTCATTTTACGATTTAGTTTAAAATCTATATCGCTATCGTATTTGCCATAGGTAGAAAGTTCTACATCATCTTTTTTGTTTTCGTACTTTTCAAAGAAATTGGAATCTTCTTCTTGCTCTTGCGCCTCATTTGTATCTTCTTCTAATTCTGTCTGCTCAGCGGGGTTTTCTTCTTCGCTATCAGTGCTATCATCTTCTAAATCTTGCTCGTCTTCTAGCCCAAGTTCTTTTCTAATCTCTTTGCGCAACTTACGCACGGTTATTTGCTCTTCTTCTGAAAGGGGCGCAACCTTAGGGTCCTGTGCAAACGGAACGCTATCATCTTCTAGGTTGATTACAATATCTTCGTGATTATCATTTTTGTTTGCCACAGCTATTTCTCCTTTTTTTAAGTATAGCAAATATAGTTTTGCGCGGTCAAATTTTTAGCAAATGTTATTAAATATTTCTTATAAAGCCATTTTTAATATTTGCCCCAGTTACAGACAGACATTTGCCCTTGCTTGTGCGTATATCTTCGTCCAAATTGCGGCTATTTATGCAACTTGTGTCGGTTTCGGTTAATAAAACTAACTCGCTATTAGGCATTACTTTGCCAGCAACCACCAGTTTTGTACCAGACGATTTGTCCCCGGCAAGAGTAACAACCTTTACACCCTTTCTATATCTTGCGAGCTCGTCAATTTCGTCCACAACTACGCGCTTTGCAAACGCCGTGTTGGTTACTACGGCAATTTCGTCCCCGCTTTTTACTTGGTCTACGCTAATTACGCTGTCGCCGTCAGCTAGCATTATGCCCTTTACGCCACCAGAAACACGGCCTTGGATAGGGATATCCCCCTTGTCGGCGTTAAGGCTCATGCCAAGCTCGGTTACAAACAATAGCCTTGTATCGGCAATATCTTCTTCTACTTTAATAAGTGCGTCGCCATCTTTTAGTTTTACTGCCTGATAGTAAGATTTAAGCAAGTTGTATTCGGTAAATGCTGTCTTTTTAACCATGCCACTTTTAGTTAAAAACAGCAAATTGCGGCTGTCATTTTCGGCTGGGCACGGCATAATTGTAACAGCAAACTCGTCTGACGCTACGCCTTTGCATAGTTTTTCTAGGCTAACGCCCTTGTCTTTAAAGTTGCCAATGTTTAAGTTAGATATATCTATTTTAATGGCGTTGCCCTTGTTTGTAAACGCAAGCACCGTTTGGTCACTCATGGCCTCGGCGGCAGACACAATTACCTCGTGTAGTCCGCTGCGCTCTGTCCATGCCTTGCTTGCCCCGGCGTATTTTTTGCTAGAAACTGCCTTTACAGTACCAGCCGCCGTTGCGCACACCATAACTTTTTCTATCGGACGGCCACCCACCGCCGCCTCTGCCTCGGTTGAATAGTCTTCTACGCTTTTTAGTATTTCGGTGCGGCGCGAATCTTTGTATTTTTTCTTAATTTCTAGCATTTCTTCTTTAACAAGCTCAAACTGCAACTTTTTGCTAGATACAATGGCAGAAAGTTTAGCAATTAGCGCCTGAACTTCTAATAGTTCTTGCTCTAGTTTGTACACTTCTAGGCTAGTAAGGCGCGCCAAACGCATATCTAGTATGGCTTGCGCTTGACGATCACTTAATTCAAACCTTTCGCGCAGGCGTTGCTTGGCCTCGGTAGGGTTTGCCGATCTTTTGATTATTGCCACAACTTCGTCTATGTTGCGCACGGCAATAATTAGCCCTAGCAAAATGTGCTCACGCTCTTTGGCTGCGTCTAGGTCAAACTTAGTGCGTCTATAAACAACTTCTCGCTGGTAATCTACGTAATAGGTTAGCATGCGCTTGATGCCCATAAGTTGAGGTCTGCCATCAGCTATGGCAACCATATTTATGCCAAACGACACCTGCATATCGGTGTACTTAAATAGATAGTCTAGTATCTTTTTTGTGTCTGCATCGCGTTTTAGACGAATTGTGGCGCGCATACCTTGCTTGTCACTCTCGTCAACAACTTCGCCAATGCCAGAAAGCAAGTCCTTTTTTTGTTCCTTTAGTTCTACAATGCGTTGCAAAAGTTTTGCTTTATTTACTTGGTAAGGCAGCTCGGTAATTACGATTGTTTGCAGCCCACTAGAAGACGTTTCTATATGGACTTTTGCACGAATGTAAATTTTGCCCTTGCCCGTTTCGTAGGCTTGCGCAAGTTCGTCGCCGGCAATAATAAACCCGCCAGTAGGAAAATCTGGTGCTGGAATATATTTCATTAGTTCGGCAGTGGTAATGTTGCGATTATCTATTAGCGCAACGGCGCCATTTATAACCTCTGCCAAGTTGTGCGTTGGTATGTTTGTAGCAAGCCCTACAGCAATGCCACTTGTGCCGTTTACAAGTAGGTTAGGAAATCTGCAAGGCAAAGTAACAGGCTCTTGCAAACTATCATCAAAGTTTAGCTGCCATTCTACCGTATTTTTTTCTAGGTCGCGCAGCATTTCTAGAGCAAGCGGAGCCATTCTAGCCTCGGTGTAACGCATGGCAGCCGCATCATCGCCGTCTACACTGCCAAAGTTGCCCTGACCCTCAACAAGTGGCATTCGCATGTTAAACCCTTGCGCCAGCCTAACCATGGCATCGTAAACAGAAGTGTCACCATGTGGGTGATATTTGCCCAAGCACTCGCCAACAATACGCGCCGACTTTTTGTACTCTTTGTCTGGCGTAATTCCTAGCTGGTCTAGGGTGAACAAAATTCGCCTTTGCACAGGCTTTAACCCGTCCTCTACCCTAGGCAAGGCGCGATCCAAAATAACATGCTCGCTGTAAGGCATCATCGACTGATGCATAACCTCGTCTAGATTTTTGTTTAGTACATGCTTGCCATATACAATTTCTTCATTCTTTGCCATATGTTTTCCTTTTTTATTTTTGTTTGCTAAATGATTAGTTTTTTATTGATGCTATTTTTACGCTGCCCTTGCCCTGCTTCCCATATTTTGTGGCAGATTTTAGAATAATACCCATTCATTCAAATTTTGTGGGGAGTTTGGATGCAGC
>CAYTHL010000038.1:3514-3695 GCA_964437615.1 uncultured Lachnospiraceae bacterium
AGCCCCTGCTTCCCATATTTTGTGGCAGATTTTAGAATATTACCCATTCATCCAATTTTTGTGGGGAGTTTGGATGCAGCAGCCCCTGCTTCCCATATTTTGTGGCAGATTTTAGAATATTACCCATTCATCCAAATTTTGTGGGGAGTTTGGATGCAGTAACCCCTACTTCCCATATTTT
>CAYTHL010000038.1:3795-8288 GCA_964437615.1 uncultured Lachnospiraceae bacterium
GTGGCAGATTTTGGAGCAAGAACAAGGAGTTGGTATTTTATCCACAAGGGAGTTTTCGTCACAACCGCTGCTTCCCATATTTTGTGGCAGATTTTGGAGCAAGAACAAGGAGTTGGTATTTTATCCACAAGGGAGTTTAGTTGTGCCTAAATGACCGAGTGGTAAAATGGCAACGACGCAGTTATTGCCCAAAAGATGCCACAAAATTTACTTGGACTTTTTGAGCAAACTCATAGCCTTATCAACTCTGTTAAAGTCGGCATTGTCGCTTATATACTTTTTGCGAGCCTCTATGTTGTCGCCCATTAGGGTGGTTATCATCTTTTCGGCCTCAGCGGCGTCTTCGATAGATACTTGAACTATAGTGCGCTCTTTTGGGTCTAGTGTGGTAGCCCAAAGTTCTTCGGGGTTCATTTCGCCAAGCCCTTTGTAGCGGCTAAGCTTGTAGTTGCTACCAAACCGACTTATGGCCTCCTCTATCTCGGCGTCACTATAAACATACTCTACCATGTCTTTTTTGCGGAGTTTATACAGTGGCGGCATACCCATGTATACATGCCCCTCGGTGAGCAGTTCTTTCATGTATCTGTAAAAGAAAGTTAACAAAATTGCCCTAATATGCGCACCGTCTTGGTCGGCATCGGCAAGAATTATCACCTTATGGTATTTTAAGTTTTCTAGATTAAACTTTTCGCCAATGCCGGTGCCTAGGGCTGAAATAAGCGTTCTAAATTCTTCGTTTTGCAAAACTTGGTCTAGCCGCTTCTTTTCTACATTTAGTGGTTTACCCCTAAGCGGCAACACGGCTTGAAAATGCCTATCTCTTGCTTGCTTGGCAGAACCGCCCGCCGAATTGCCCTCAACTATAAACAACTCGTTATTGGCGTAATTTTTGCCAGAACATGCTGCAAGTTTGCCAACCAAATTGTTTGTATTTTCTAGGCTGCTAGCTTGACGCGCCAGTTCCTTGGCCTTTCTGCCGGCTTCCCTTACTCGGGCTGCGCCCTGCGCCTTTTCTATTACAATGTCAAGAACTTTGCCCGTTCCACGCCCCGCAAAATAGTTTGTAAGCCCATTAACCGTCACCGTTTCTACTGCCGGCCTTGCCTCTGGGTTTCCCAGTTTGGTCTTGGTTTGACCCTCAAACTGCACATTTTTCATCTTTATGCTAATTACGGCGCACAGGCCTTCCCTAAAGTCTTCTCCCAATAGGTTGGCGTCTTTGTCTTTTAGGTTACCGTTTTTGCGGGCAAGGTCGTTTAGCGCCTTTGTTATTCCGCTTTTAAAGCCAACTTCGTGGGTGCCGCCCTCGCTGGTTGGAATATTGTTTACATAGCTAAAAATATTCTCGACATACTCGTCGGTGTGATTGATAGCAATTTCTACCTTAATACCGCCAGACTCGCCCTCAAAATAGATAGGTTCGTCATAAAGCTTGGTTTTACTGTCGTTAAGATATTTAACAAAGTCCTTTATGCCGCCGTCATATTTATAGCTTTTAACCGTTGGCTCGTCTTTGCTAGTGCGCGCGTCTATTAAACAAATTTCTAGTCCTTTATTTAAAAAGGCCTGCTCTTTAATATGCTTGTCTATAGTGTGGTAGTCAAACTCGATGGTTTCAAAAATACGGTCGTCGGGCATAAAGGTTACTTTTGTGCCATGACCTATGCTTTTGCCAACAACGGCAAGTGGCGCAACTGGAACGCCGCCAGATATTTTGCCAGGCTTGGTTTCCTTGGTTTCAAACCGCATTTGGTATTTTTTGCCGTCGCGATTAACCTCTACCACAAGCCAGCGACTAAGTGCGTTTACAACCGACGCACCTACGCCATGCAGACCGCCAGAATATGCATAATTTTCGTTATTAAACTTTCCGCCAGCGTGCAGCTGCGTATACACAACCTCTACTGCGCTAACTTTTAGCACAGGGTGCATGTCTACAGGTATTCCGCGGCCATTGTCCTCTACCGTAACAGAGCCGTCGGCATTAAGCGTAATTAATATGCGCGAACAAAAGCCATTGGCGGCTTCGTCAATGCTATTATCTATAATCTCCCAAATTAAATGGTGTAGCCCCTTTGGGCCAGTTGTGCCTATATACATGCCCGGACGCAGTCTAACGGCGTCCAAACCCTCTAGCACTGTAATGTCTTTTGCGTCATAAGTTTTTTGTGTTGCCATATATATCCCCTAAAATTTGCTAGAAAAATTATATCAAAAAATAACAAGCAAAGGCAACAAAAAAACGACTTTTCCGACCACATTTGCCAAATTTTTAATGCAATTTTGGCTAACGAAACAAAAATTTTCATTTTCACATAAAAACTATTATATTTCATACAATAAGATTAATGAAAACTATTGTACTAACTGGGGGCGGCACCGCTGGGCATGTTGTGCCAAACTTAGCATTAAAAACATATTTGCAGCCCCACTTTGGCAAACTGGCGTATATAGGCAGCTTTAGCGGCATAGAAAAAAATTTGGTCAACTCTACTGGCGGGTTTGAATACTATGGCATAGACACGGTAAAACTTAGGCGAAACAAGATTTTTGCTAACTTTGCTATTCCATACAAATTTACGCGCGGCGTACATCAAGCCAAAGATATTTTAAAAAAACTAAACCCCGCTGTTGTATTTAGCAAGGGCGGATATGTTAGTTTGCCGGTTGTTATTGCGGCGCATCAACTTGGCATACCTGTAGTTGCGCACGAAAGCGACCTAACCATGGGGCTTGCAAATAAGCTTTCTAAGCACGCATGCAGTTGCATTTGCACAACCTTTAAGCAGACGGCAGACAAAATTGGCAAAAAGGGACTTTACACCGGTTCTCCGCTAGAAATACATAAGTCGGCTCGCCCCGCATTTTTGGCTACTAATAAAAAACCGGTCCTTTTAATTACTGGCGGAAGCCTTGGAGCTAAGGCCATAAATGAAGCCGCTTTTGGCTGTGCAAAAGAGCTTTGTAGCGCCTTTTATTGTATTCATCAAGTGGGCAAAAATCAAATTTGCCCAAGCATAAATTACAGCGACTACAAGCAAGTTGAATTTGCCGACAACATGGCAGACCTTATGCAAGCGGCAGATATTGTTGTTTGCCGTGCCGGCAGCAACACAATATTTGAGCTGGCTCACTATGGCAAACCTATGCTACTTATACCCTTGCCAAAAGGGGCATCTAGAGGCGACCAAGTAGACAACGCCAAATACTTTGAAAGCCAAGGCTTTGCCAAGGTTTTGCAACAGTCTGACCTTGACACCGACACCTTACTAAAAAACGTGTTTGATTTATACAAAGAGCGCCAAAACTATTCTTTAAAGCTAAAATCTGCAACCCTACCCAACGGCACCCAAAAAATTGTAAACACAATACTAAGCTATTGCAAAGAATATTAAAAAACTTGATTTTATTTGGCATAAAACATAAGGGTCGGGCTTGCGCCGGCCGAGGGGTTGTACAACTGGAGTATTTGGCAAATTAAAATTATTTTCGCATACCAAAAGGGCGCCGTTTGACGCCCTTTTGGTATTATTTACACTAATCATCTTGATAGTATTTATATAAAGATATCCTTGTGATTGAGCTTGTAAGTGTAAAGGTATAAATTACAGAACTACCTGACGTTGTTTTAGTATAGGATATTGAAGTTTTGCTTATTTCGGTACCATTTATGTATACATACCAGTATTCGGAATAATCAGACTCCATCCATTCTTCTGGTACTGTTACAGCTATGGTAGACCCGTAGTTTAATGTGTAGGTTCCTAGAGTGGTTATAGAAACTCCATTTACAGTTATGCCTAAACTTCCTGTAATATGGACAATACTAGATATATTGCCACTAGATGTAGTTGTTGTTGAGGATGCATTGCCATTGTAGCCAATATTGTCAACTGTTACCGATATGCCTTTTCTAAAGAAGGCATACATTGTTACATCGCCAGCTACTGATACATAGTAGGTTGTTTCGGTGCTTAGCGCAGAGGTACTTGTGGTAGAACTATACCAACCTACAAATACATAGCCTGTCTTTGGGGTGGCGGTAAGATAGACATAGTTACCAGAACTGAAATTTTTTGTTACCGCCGACGAACTTGATGTTGTTACAGATGTTGTGTCGTAGCTTGTATATAAAGTTACTGTGCCGCCAGTTACGCCGTTTGAACCACTAGAATTTGCAGCTGTGGTACTAGTAGAATATCTTGCATAGGCTGTAGCAACGCAAGCTTTTCTAAAGAATGCGTACATTGTTACATCGCCCTTTGTTGTAACTGAATATTTTGTACCGGTGCTTAGCGCAGAGGTACTTGAGGTAGAACTATACCAACCAACAAATACATAGCCGTCGGCTGGGGTGGCGGTATAGTAGGCTGTGCCACCATACTCGGTAGTTGTTGATTTAGACCCCGTACCCGATGTTGTTACGGCTGTTGTATTGTAGCTTGTATATACAGATGCTGTACCACCAGTAGTGCCGGCTGTACCACCAG
>CAYTHL010000039.1:0-5632 GCA_964437615.1 uncultured Lachnospiraceae bacterium
AGATAAATCTAAAATCAGCCTAGATACAAACGTTACTGCCGACCTTGGTGCAGACTCGCTAGACCTAGTAGAAATTCTTATGACGCTAGAAGACGAGTTTGGAGTGTCTATTCCAGACGAGGTTATCCCAGAGATTAAAACTGTAAAGCAAATTGTAGACTACATAGAAGCCAATAAAAAGAAATAAAAAGCAGATTAATATATATTTCAAAATTCACTATTTAATAAAACCTTGTTTAAGCCATAATTGTGTCTACTAATCAACTTAATGAAATGTTTAACTTTTATTGTTTAGTTTTTCACTCAAAAATAATCCGAACGGGTAAAAACTTATCTTTTAGTTTTTCACTTAAAAATAATACAAATGGTTGGTGAAAAGTGAATAGTGAAAAACGAAGAGTTAAAAGTACCAAACAAAAAAATCCAAACCATGCTGGCTTGGATTATTTTTGTTTGGTGCCGGTGGTCGGGGTCGAACCGACACGAGGTTGCCCTCGCGGGATTTTGAGTCCCGTGCGTCTGCCAATTTCACCACACCGGCTTAAATCAACAAAGGTATGTTACCATATTTTGCAAAAAAAATCAAGCATATTTAATTAAATTCTATTATAATGGCTGTTTTATAAATTTTTACTCCCGTGTAGTTGCCGAATAATATTTTAAAAAGTTGGGCAAACTATAAGCAAATAGAGGAGGAAATTTATGAAAAAATCCATATTTATGTTTGTTTTGTCAGCGTTTACGCTAGCCTTGGCGGTTGGGGTTAGTGCGTGTAACAACTCTAAAAATAGTTGTAAGGATATTCAGTTAATGGGCGCGGGCGACAGAATTCACGACTCGTACACCTTTGCAAACTCTGGGGTAGAACTTAAAGATGACGGAAACAACACTTTTACAATTTCGGGCAGCGTAAGGTATTTGTCTAACCAAGCTGTTAAAGAAGAATTTAATATTGCCGAAGATGTAGACCATGTGGTTGCAATTAAGCTTAGCAACTGCGGCACAACAACCACTGTTGCCGACGAGGTAGAAATTAGTGTAAATGGTGTGCGCAACTATGATGCAGAGCATCTAAACGGCACAAATTACACATTTATTATTCTAGAGGCGGCGCCTGGTTCTACCACCACAATAAGTGTTAAATGGAGCGCAGATAGCGATGCAAAAGAATACACCATTAAAATGGCAGAAAACTTACAACTAAGAACTATCGACCAAGACTAAACAAAAAATATTTATTTCAGTCGCCCACTAAAATTTATTTTAGGGGCGACTTTTAGTTGTTTGTTTTGCTTAATGTGTGGTATAATTAATAATATAAAATTATTTTTTTACATTTGTTAAACAGCTTTATTGTAAACTTTTATCAATATTTTACAAAAATATAACTACTACCTTAATTCTAAAAACTGCAAAAGTGACTATAAAAATGTAAAAAAAGGCGTCAAAACTGGCAAAATAGTCAAAATTTATTATTTTTTAGGAGAAATTTTATGAAAGAAAAATTTGTAATTATAGACGGTAATAGTTTGTTTTATAGGTCTTATTTTGCCTTGCCGCTGCTAAAAAATTCTACGGGAGAATATTCTAACGCTGTCTATGGCTTTGCCATGCAAATTGTAAAAATAATTCATGACATTAACCCCAAATATATGGCGGTTGCGTTTGATGTAACCAAGCACACTTTTAGGCATGACATTTACGCTGATTACAAGGCACATCGCAAGCCTATGCCGCAAGAACTCTTTGACCAAATTGAACCTTTAAAGCAGATGCTAAAATATATGCACATAAAAATTTGTGAGCAGCCCAACATAGAGGGCGACGACATTGTCGGTACTCTTTGCAAAAAGTTTGATGGGGTAGAAAATATAATTTTGACGGGCGATCGTGACACTTTGCAATTAATTGACGACCACACTAAAGTGTATTTTACAAAAAAAGGCACTAGCGACATATATATTGTAGACGAAGATGTGCTTTTGCGAGATTTTAGCATTTCGCCTAGCCAAGTTGTAGATTTAAAGGCGCTTATGGGCGATGTGTCAGATAATATTCCGGGTGTTGCGGGCATAGGCCCAAAAACTGCCACCGAACTGCTTAAACAATACGGCAATTTGCAGGGCATATATAGCAATATACATAACATTAAGGGGCCTGTTAAAGATAAATTAATTAAAGATAAAGGCAATGCCTTTTTAAGCTATAATCTTGCCAAAATTAAAACTGATGTAGATATAGATTGCAAGCTTAAAGAATGCGAATTGGACTACCCATTTAATAGTGACGTCCGCAGTTTTTTTGAAAAGTACGAGTTTAAAACCCTACTAAAAAAGAGCGAAATTTTTGCAGAAGATATTGCCGAAATTTTGCCTACACAAACAAGGCAATTTTACATAAGAACTCAAAAAGAGTTTGAAAATATGCTAAATTTACTACAAAATGCACCCAAATTTGCGTTTTTTGAGTGCGACGATTTTTTGAGTTTTTCAGTTGGCGAAACCGAATATAAAATAGAAATCTATGGCGGAATGTTTATAGACCTTATGCCAGATATTTGGAAAAGTATTAAACCGCTGCTAGAAAGTGACAGGCAAAAAGTCTTATTTGATAGCAAAAAAATGCGGCATTATTTTGCAAAACTTGGAATTAATCTTGCAGACCCCGTTTTTGACGTGTCTATTGCTAGACATCTTGCCGAGGGCATTAGCGTAAAAAGCATAAACGAGGTTTACGAAGACGAGTACCAAAAGCAGACGCCAGCAACAATGCTGTTTTTACTAGCGGACGAGTACGAAAGCAAACTAACAAACTTTGGCATGAAAAATTTATACTACAATGTCGAACTGCCGCTAGCAAAGGTCTTGTACGATATGGAGCTAGATGGTTTTAAAATAGATATTGCAGTTCTCGAAAATTTGTCTGCAAAATATAAAGCCGAACTTGCCATGCTAGAGACTCAAATTTGCGAGCTATGCGGTCAAAAATTTAATGTAAATAGTCCAAAACAGTTGTCTGAAGTTTTGTATGGCAAGCTTAATTTACCGCATAATCGTAAACAGTCTACAACAGCCGAAAATTTGGAGTCGATTGCAGACAGTCACCCAGTAGTGCCGCTAATTTTGCGATACAGAAAAATTGCCAAGCTAAACAGCACATATATTGACGGCTTTAGGCCGCATATAGACGCCAGTGGGCTAGTTCACACCAGATTTAATCAAACACTAACCACCACGGGTAGACTTTCTAGCGTTGAGCCAAATCTGCAAAATATTCCAACTCGCAGCGAGGAGAATAAGGCGGTGCGGTCTATGTTTATCGCCCGCAGCAAGCAGCATATTTTGGTGGATGCCGATTATAGTCAAATAGAACTTAGGTTGCTTGCTCATTTAAGCGAAGATGAATTTTTTGTAAACGCCTTTAACTCTGGCGAAGACATTCATACCAGCACGGCAAGTATGGTTTTTGGCGTGGACAAAAAGGATGTCACCGACGAGATGCGCCGCACAGCAAAAGTGGTTAATTTTGGCATAATTTATGGCATTGGCGAGCATAGGCTTGCTGCCGACTTAAAAACTAGCACTAAGCAAGCGCGCGAATATATAGATAATTTTTACAATTCTCACCCAAAAGTTAAAGAGTTTTTGGAAGGCGCCGTAAAAATCGCCAAAGAAACGGGCAGAGTTTCAACCATTCTTGGTCGCTCCCGCCGCATGTTGGACATTAACAGCAGCAACGGAATTATCAGAAGTGGTGCAGAGCGAGCTAGTCAAAACATGCCGCTGCAAGGCTCGGCTGCAGATATTGTAAAGATTGCCATGGTTAGCGTAAGTCAAAAACTAAAGGAGCAAGGCTTAAAAGCCAAACTAATTTTGCAGGTGCATGACGAACTTATTATAGATTGCCCAATAGCTGAGCGCAAGCAAGTAGAAACTTTGGTTGCCGACTGTATGCAAAACGCTTATCAACTAATTGTTCCACTGATAGTGGATGTTAAGAGTGCTTACCGTTGGAGCGATGCCCACTAGTTTTTTGCTTATCTTTTAGCGCACAACTGTGTTGCAAAGTCAAATACGGCAGTCATTTACGCCAAGTAAACTCCTGCTGTATTTTTTGTTTGCGCCTTGTTGTGCATCTAAAATCTAAGCAAAAAACCGAGTGTAAGTTTGGGAACTTGTAAAATTCAAGAAATTTATTTTTAGAAAAAATTGCGTCAAACTGGCAGTCCACAACCCCTCATTTAGGTTTACTAAAATCGCGGCGGTTAAAATTAACAATGTGGGTAATGCTTATTTTACTGCTTTTTAAAAAACTGCAAAATTGTGTGATAAAATAGTGAAAAATGCTATTAAAACGGGCAAAAGTGTCAAAAATTTTATTATGAGGCGATTTTTGGTTTGGCTAATTGCATCGGTTGCGGCGGCTTTGGTTTGTGTTTGCGGAGTGCTGTTTTGGGTGGTTTGGCCGCTAAAATACATGCAGCAAATTATAGATTATTCGGCTAAATACAATTTAGATGCGGCGCTTGTTGCAGCCGTCATTTGTACCGAGAGCAGATTTAAACCAAACAGCACATCATCAAGTGGTGCATGCGGGCTTATGCAACTTATGCCCAGTACTTTTAGTTGGGTGGAGTCGCAGCTTGGCGAGCAAGGTAAAGATATTTATAATGTTGAAACAAATATAAATTATGGTTGTTACTATTTAAGCTATCTTATTTACAAGTATGGCAACTTGGTCTATGCGCTGGCGTGTTACAATGCCGGTGAGGGGGTTGTTTGCACTTGGGGCGAAGCCGAAAACTTTACAGTAGAAAAAATAAGGTATAGCGAAACTAAAAATTATGTTAAGCGAGTTTGTAGGCTAAAAAGGCTATATATGGCAAGGTTTTAGCAAATCTGTTTTAATTAGGTTGAATTTTTGTTTGTAAACAATTGACAAAATGGCATACATAGATGTACAATAAATAAACTAGGGCGAAAGTTTTAGTAAAAGGTGGGCAAATGCAAAATTATCAGTTAGAAGTTTCAGATAAGTTTTATAATCAGTTGCAGCAAGGTGCCAAAAAGGGCATAATCTTGCCTAATAGCGGCGAGTACAAAAACTACAAGGTTGGCAATCAAATAGAAATCACTTGCAAAGACCAGCCCGACGCCAAAATGACCATGAAGGCGGCGCACCTTTACTATTTTGAAACAGTACTAGAGGCGCTAAACATGATGGGCAAAAAGAAACTGGGGTATCCTCAAAGCCTTACAAGTACGCAAATAGAAGACAGGTTGCTTGCAATCTACGGCACAAAATCTATTTTGGGCAGAGGCGTTTTGGTGCTAGAAGTAGCCAAACCAAAATAACTAGGCACTTTTATTTGTCGATGTATAGCAAGTGGTGTATACCTTAAAACTGCTTATGTGGTTTACTTGGCTAAACACTTGTGGCGCAAGCAAAGAATTTAATATGCGGACGTGGCGGAATTGGCATACGCGCTTTGGCTTTGGATCCTGTGGTAGCAATACTGTGCAGGTTCAACTCCTGTCGTCCGCACCATAACAAAAACACTTGTGGCGCAAGCAAAAAAATTTAATATGCGGACGTGGCGGAATTGGCATACGCGCTTTGGCTTTGGATCCTG
>CAYTHL010000039.1:5732-7479 GCA_964437615.1 uncultured Lachnospiraceae bacterium
TGGTAGCAATACTGTGTAGGGCGGGCTCTTGTTATCCGCACCAAGCAAAAACAATCCGAACCAGTTTTGGTGAGGATTTTTTTGTTTGGCATTTTTAACTCTTAACTTTTCATGTTTTACTTTTCACCCATTCGAATTATTTTTGAGTGAAAAACTAAACGATAAATGTTAAACGTTTTAATCTGATTGACTTTCTAAAAGTTTTTATATAAAGTATTGTCATTAAAAAAGTATTTTAAGAACAAAAGCTCTTGATTTTGCTGCTAATATTGTAAAAATGTATGAGAGTTTTTTGTTACTCAAACAAGATAACACAATTGCAGAGCAGTTACTGAGGGCTGCAACAAGCATTGGAGCAAATCCTAATGAAGCCACATTTGGAAATTCTAAGGCAGATTTTATTTTAAAATTACATATAGCTTAAAAAGAATGTAGTGAAAGTTTTTAGAAGTTTTTAAAATGTATTCCATTTTTATACAACTTATGCTATAATATATCTAAGGAGTGATGCTACATGAATGATGTTGTATTTATAAATATAGATGAAAATGTAAAAAGCCTGGAACAATTACTGCAAAAATATAACCATGCATTTGAAATAAGGTCGAAGTTTACAACTAATTCTATTAATGACAGATTTGTATCGTTATATTATCGGTTTTGTGTTGAATCAGATTTAGACATCGATGAATTTATGGCGCATTATAACATTTCCGAAGAGAAAGATGATTTTATTGCAAGGGCGGCTAAAGTTTATGATGAAACCAAAAGCAAGTATTTAAAGGATCTTGAACACAATACAGATTTAGTTTTAATGTTGTGTTATGATAAATATACAAAAGAGGCAATTTGGAGTATACAGCAATTCATTTCAGTATTACAAGAAAAGGATAACAAATCTTTAAATATAAAATTAAACTATAAAGAAAATGGATTCACTAAAAATGATTTACAAAATCTACTAGACTTGTGTGACAAATTAAATCAAGATTTAATTTTTATGGAGCAATATGACAAAGTGAATCTTGCAGAAGTACCTTTAAGCAATGTTATTAAAGCGTATGGAACAATGAACGATTTTGTTGATAAAGTAAATGAGCAAAATTTATCGCCATTTGAAAAATTTTTATTAGTGCATGATTTTGCTGCAAACAGAGTTTATACGCCCGAAGATAAAAATGCTTTAATATGGAATTCTGAAGAAAGTAGGTCTTTTGTAAATGTAATGACAAAAGATACCATAGTTTGCGCTGGCTATGCACAAATTGTTAAAGAGTTTTGCAAAGTGCTTGGAATTGAATGTATATATATAGCAGGTCCTCCTTCGGATGAAATGTTTGATGAACAAGGGTTTAGCACTAACGCACTGGGGCATGCGGCAAACATTGTCCATATTGTAGATAAAAAATATGGAATTGATGGATACTATTTTTGTGACGCTTGTTGGGATTCTAAACAAAGTGCTGATCAAATAAATAGAAATTATTTCTATGCGGCGCTACCAATACAAGACATTGTTAGGATAGGGCAGTCAAAATATTTTAGTGGCAAATTTTCCAGTTTGAATATACCTAAAACCAGTAAGCCTATAACTGTGGAAACTTTTAGAAAGGCGCTATATGAAATTTATTCAAATAAATCTCAAGTAGACGAAGACTTACAAAGAACAGTAAGGGCCGCATATAATTCATGTACATTAAAATCTGAGAATGATTTTATGCAAGAATATTATAGGCAGCGTGAATAC
>CAYTHL010000040.1:0-7347 GCA_964437615.1 uncultured Lachnospiraceae bacterium
TCTAAAACCTCAACTTTGTTTACGAGTTCAAAATTTTCTTCTTTGAGTTCGGCAATTTGCTGGTTTAATTCAGTTGTGTCTTCTAATTCTTTTTCTTCTATAAACAATGGCTGTATATCGTGATATTTGAAATAATCTTCACAAGTATCATATTTATCACCTTTAAAACAACTTGGTCTTGTTTTGCCTTTTTGGGCATCACATTTCCACATAAACACACACTCTTTACATTTCTTTGCTTGTTCTAATGGCAACTTTGAGTTCTCTTCTTTAATATATTGCTCAGCCTTGTTCTTATCTAAATAAACCTTTACTATTGGCTCACTATAGTCTTCATAACTGCCTCGCGGTGCTTTAACTATATAAACTTTACTCATTTTTCCCTCCGTATTCTTTGATTAGTTGGTCGTGTTCCTCAATTATGGAATCTTTATAATCACTCGGAAACCAAACCTCTTTTTTTACTCTCTCCAATGCCTTGATTGCCTTTGTGCAATGTTCACACTCTGCACAACTTTTTGGTAATTCATTTACATAAATTTTCATATCAGCCCTACCTCTTCTGCATATTTCTTGCCCGCAGCTTCTTCAAAATAATCGTGCAACTCGTCTTTGTACTGTTCTTCAATTTTGTTTAAGTCTGTGAACTCCCAGTCTATTACTTTGGCTGTTATTTGAACATTATCATCGGTTATTTCTACATCTGTGCCCCGCAGAACAATCGTTGCTAGGCCTTTAAGCCACAAATCGTAATCTGGGCTAAACTCGTAATTGTCGCCGTTAAATTCGTAATAATACATTGTTTTTTCTCCTTATAACATTTGTTTAAAAATCGCCATTAGCACATTGACGACAATGCTATCTCCCGCCAAATGATATAAACTTGCGTTTGATTGATTAGCCGCCACCTTATCAAAATCTTCGTCTTTTACTCCCATAAGCCTAAAACACTCCCTTGGGGTCAGTTTGCGTATTCTATAATCTGTCTTTTCTCTAACTTTTCCAGAACCAACAAGTTTGTTACATAATTGCCTTTTTAGATTTGGACTTTCTAATATGTTTGTCTTTATAGGTACTTTAATTTTTTGCAAAAGATTATTTGATTGAGTTGAAATGCAAGTAGATATTCCATTTACACTTAAAACTTCACACGCTTTGTGATGCCAACCCGGCATATTGAGAGGCTCTTCGTAGATTATTTTTGGCTCTAACAAACCAACCTCAACAAGTTTAGGGCCGTTATAATCTCTTGCAGTTAAAGTTGGACAGATACCATTTTTAGGTAATCTATTCTCCAATTTGCTACAGTTAAAAGTTGTGTTTAGAGCACCTTGTATAGCTTTGTCGCTAAGGAAGTATTTTTCCTCTACATTTTCTTCTAAGATGTTGAACAGCCTTAATTTAAGCGGCTGCTTTTGTGGAAATTCGTAGTCCATGCCAGTATTTAGTATTGATAGCATAAAGCATCTCTCTCGGTTTTGTGGAATGCCACAATCTTTTGCATTTAAGATTTTTGCAAAGTTTTTATAACCTAATGATTGAAGCTTGCGCTTCCACGCTTCAAACAAGTGTTTATTCTTGCTGCCGCAAACATCTGGCACATTTTCCATTAGCAAAATTTGTGGCAACATTTGGCATTCGTCAAGTATTCGTTCAACCTCCCAAAGCATACCGCTGCGAGTTCCGGAGCCCTTTTCCATACCTTTTTGTTTGCCAGCTTTACTAAGGTCTTGGCAAGGGAAACTGTAGGTCATTATGTAGGTGTATTTGTTGATGTCTACTATGCCCAAATCTTCCACATGTACTTGCTGGATATTTACCATATTGTGCGTTGCTTGGATATTGTTGTATATCTGCCTTTGCTTAGCTTCTCCTAACCTTTTTATTTGGTTATCGCTCATAGGCTCATTGTAGTTTGACGAAATGCCCTTATTGTACAAAAATTCTACCACTTGCTCTTTTGTTAAGTTTTTTGAGTAATCTTTTGTATCTTCGGCAAAGTGTAGGTCTTTAAGCGCTTGTATACTCTTTACCGCCCACTCGCAAGTCCGCCAGCTTGTTACATCTGCTCCAAGATATTTAAGAGATAGTAATTGGCTATCGTAGCCACTAAATAGCGATATTAGCCTTATAGGCTTGGTTATCTTGTACTTTGGAGTGTTATCAAAAATGCTATATTGTTGCATGGCTATTTCCTTAGGTAACTATTCATGGCAAAATTCATTAGTTGCGCCAAACTATGCCAAACCAAAAGCCCAACCAATAACCACCAAGAAAAATCAAATACTCCTTTCAACTTAAACGCCAGAAATATTCCAAATAGCGGCAGTGGCGCAAATAGGCCGCATACCATAACTATTAAATAAATTGTCAAAAATACCAGCGTGAAAAATTCTTTAACCTTTGTAATCAACTCTTTGACTCTTTTCTTCGTCATTATCTTCCTCCCAATAATAGTTTTCTTCGCACATTTTCTTTAGGTCTTTAATAAATGCATTTCTTGGTAGGTTAAAAGCAACTTCCTTGCTTCGATAACTACCATACCAGTAGCCATTACTTTTCTCTAAATAGAATGTACCGTTAAGTCCTTTCGCCCTTTGCCGTATACTAGTTGTCTTTTCCCACTTCATACATTGCACTCTCTTGCAGCTTTTTTATTGCCCCACTATAGATATGCCTTACATGCCCATACGAATACTTAGTTTTTCTAGTTATTGCCTCCCAACTCCTATGCACAAATATGCGTTGCTCCACAATACTTCTCTCGGACTTATTTAGCACCCTTCCCATTAAGTGTGCCATGTCAATGCGCAAGCATTCCATTGACCTTTCGAGGCTTTCTTGCTCTTCTTTTAGTTCGGCAAGCTTAATTGCAAGTCGCTCTACCGCACAATCTCTGCTTGGTGCCTTAGGCATTCCCTCGCTAGCGCCAGTTTTTGGAAAACCGCCCAACTCTTCTAGTTCTTGGTAGTACAACAAACTTTGCTCTAACTTTTCTTTTAAGTTGTTGTAAACTTCCAGCGTTTCTAAAAATGTTCTTTGTCTCATCTTTTATTACCCTCCAAGAATGCCATTCCTTAGCTCTGGAATATCTAGGAAACCAGAGTTCCTAGCCTTCAACACCGATGTAATTTTAGCGCTATCGTCATTACCATAGGCAAAATCCAACCTTACAATTAAATCCTTTAACTTGTCGTTTGTTACGGTTGCTTTGTTTAGTTGACAATGTCTAATAAACTCAATCAAAGCACTTTTTAAAGCATTACTTACTTGAAATTCTCCAAAAATATCATCGTAGCTCTCCAACTTGCCTCGTCTATTATTAGTTTCCAATATATTAATATTACTAATATCGCGCGCTGGCGCAGGCGCGTTAGATAATAAACTTTCTGTAGTACTTTCTTTCTTACTTGTAGTTATACTATTCTTACCTATACTATCCTTACCTATACTAACCTGTGTATCCAAAGTGTTTACATTTTGTTTACATTCTGTATCCAATTTGGATACATTTTGGATACATTCTGTATCCATTTTGGAAACAACTTGGATACATTTTGTTTCCGCATTGTATTGAGTATTGCTGCAAAGTGCATACAAATTATTATTATCTAAAATAAGCAAAGATTTTTCGTTTTTAAAAGCTGTTTCTTTATATCTATCCTTTTGAATTAAGTTGTGTATTTTCCAATGCTTAATAGCGGTTACACCATTATCAAATTGATAAATAAACCCACTGTTAACAAGGTTTTCAAAGTCTTTTTTAGAAGCACCTATAAACCTTTGAATGGTCTTTGAATTATTTAAAAAGCCATCATCATCGGCACGAAGCGCCAATTGAAAGTATAGAGCCTGCGTTGACAGAGGCATATTTAAAAAAGTATCACTATCTATAACCGACTTGGCGAACATTCTTCTTTCTGCCATAAACTCTCTCCTCTCATTTCTGCATCGACAAATTTTCTTAAAAAATTATTTAAACAATTTCTTCTTAGTTCTAGCTCTCTAATTCGACTATTAAGCTCATTTCTGGCAGATATAACCAAATCAAAATCTCTATAGTCTATCGCTCTTTTGTAACCTTTGCCATTACTTAGCGAGATGATAGGTATAACCTTTGCTATGGCACTTATACAATCCCTTGCCTTGCGGTCTCCAAGCTTAAATTCTTGCATTATTTGTTCTTTAGTTGTCCAGCCCTGCGTCAATCTCCAAGCAATCTTGTTTAAGAATGCTTTTTGCTCTGGTGTTAATGGCTTTTTCTTAAGTAATTCCATTTTCCTTTACCTCCGCTAAGTTAATCATTAATTTGGGCTCTATCCCGTAGTATTTAGCTATGCTCATACACACTATGTGACTATCATCAGAATAGGCAACTTTGTTGAGAGCGTCACATACAACTTTTATAACATTGTCTATGTCAGGCTTGGTGGTTGGCCTTAAAACACATTTTAACGCCATTTCTTTTCTTTTTTTGCTCATACTCTTTGGTATCGGATAAATTGCAGTAATCGTCATAACCAGAGGTTCTTCTGCAAAGAACTTATCTTTACATTGTGTTTTATAACAAACCTCAATTAAGTTTTCATAATTGACAGTGTTTTTGGGCGTGTATGCTACTGAATAACCACCCCTTTGGGTAACCCTTACCCTTTGCTTACCCTGTGGTATTCCAGGCACTTCAAACTGTATCATTTATAGCCTCCTTAAAATGGTAAGTTGTCGTCATCTATTGGCTCAATTTTGGTTTGTGATGCCTGCACTTGCTGTTGGGTTTGCTCTACATTATTTTTGCTTAAAAATTCCACTTCATCGGCTATAATTTCAGTTACATATCTTTTAGTGCCATCATTGGCATCATAACTGCGAATTTGGAGCGAGCCGCAAACACAAACCTTGCTGCCCTTAGCTAGGTAATTGCCGCAAAGTTCAGCAACTTTTCTCCATGCCACTATAGGTATAAAATCCGTTTGTTTCTCTCCGTTGACATCGGCAAACTTTCTTTGCACAGCTAGTGTAAACTTGCATACTGCAACACCATTGGTTGATGTTTGTATTTCGGGGTCTTTGGTTAAATTTCCAATTAAAAATACTTTATTCATGAGTTTTTCCTCCGTTATCTTCAGCCTTTGTATTGTCAGCAAGTTGGTTTAGAATTTTGCCGCACTCTTCTTCAGTTAGCTCCCTGCTTGGTTTGCCACCAAATTGGGTGTCTATTATGTCTTTGATAATGCTCGCCTCGATTGGGTTGCTTAATATTAATGATTTTAAAATTTCAATATTTGTTCTTACTGGTGATATTGTAGACTTCTTGTTAACAGCCTTAGGTTTTTGTTCTTCTTTGCCTTGAGTACCATTTAGGGCATCGCTCTCGGCGATATCAAACATTGTTTGATACAAATATCTGCGTTGATACGTTTCAACAGCTCCAATATTTTGTACCTCGTGGCAACCTTTCAAATTGGCACTACCCATAGGGCTTGTTATGGTTATTTTTTGCTCACTTTCAAAGTCGTAAGCAGTAAGGCTTGCGATCTCATCATTAAAACTTGGTAAAGCTGTCATTTTATTTTCTAGCATAAGTTTGTTTAGTGCTGGCAAAAAATCGTTTAATTCAAAATAATCGTAACCGGCGTAAGTATTTTTCCCAGTCATTGTTATTTTTTGTTCTTTCAGCCCACATCGGACCTTTTGTATTTTTTCTTGCAAAGTCATAATCTTTCTCCTTATTTGATTTGTATGTTTTGTACTTCAAGTAGTTCGGCACCATCTACCACTTCCCCAGCTTTTATAGCTGCCATGATAGCCGACTTATTTGGCGCTTTTGTAATTTTTTCTGTTATAAACTCTTTTGCAAGTTTTTCTTCATCTAGTACGTTTACTTTTGTAGATTTTCTAAAAGTAATTGACACCTTTGCATCTTCTAGCTTGTTTATACCAAATGTTAGCAAAGCATTCTCTAATGTCTTTTTTAGCCTTTCCGCATTGTTTTCAGCTCTCTTGCGTTTTTCAAAAAGACGTTCTTCTTCGGCCTTGTACATTTCCGCATCTGCCTTTAATTGTTTAAACACAACAGCATACTGTTTGCACTTTTCCCTGGCTTCTTCTTGGTTTATGTCAAGCAACTGTAATAGCTCCACATCTACCTCGCCAGTTTCTTCGTCTATAGAATTGCTTAGCAATTCATAGAGTTTTGCTTGGTCTTGGGTTAAATCATAAAGTGTTGCCATTTTCTAATCCTCCAGCCCTAATTTTCTAAGTGCTTCTTTTGTTTGTGAATTAGCGGTCTGCAATTCCTCAACTCTATTTTGATAGCATCTTAATTTGTTTATTGCTTGCATAAGCTCAAACAAGTATTTATCAAATTCTTGTGGATTGCTAGGCGAAAGATTGTCTGCCAAAAAAACAATTTTCTCTGCACATTCACTGCGACTTTTTGAGATAGCCTCTGTAAAGGCTTCAATTTCTAATATTTTTTTCATAAATTTACCCTTCCTTATTTAAATTTGTTTGCAAACTTTGTAATATGTGTGGTAAACTATAAAAGAGGTTGTACCTCACATATAAAGTTGAACTATTAGGTAAGTTTACTAGGCTCTCTAATAGTTCTTTTTTTGTTTTTCGTATTTGTCACGCTCGTAGCGCTCTATATACTCTTTAATCGCAAGGCGCACAACAGCACTTATAGTTCTTTCTTGTTCAACCGCAGTCCTTGATAGTGCCTTGTGCATCTCGTAGGTCACATAAACCCCTAAGCATACCTTATTGGCATCTTCAGTATTAGTGCTTAATCCAATATGTGGCATATTCTTTACCTCCTCAAAAAAATAGACTTGTCTAGCAAGACAAGCCTATTATTGAGTAATAAAAAAGTTCCTGCTTGACTTACTATCACAGGAACTATAACATAACAATTTATTTGCAAATTATAAAATAGTTTTTGGTGTTTAAATACATTAAAAAAATGAGCGCGGGACCCGCACTCATTTTTTTTATTTATCTTTAACAATGTGAATATAATAGTTTTTCAAGGCTCGTTCGGTATTTGATGTGTTTACTGTCACATCAACAGGTACCGTTTTGGTACAAAACTTTTGTTGCATTTAAGTTACCCTAAATGCTCATCGACAAGATGTAGTGACATTCACTACTCCTTTAAAGGAGGTGATCCAGCCGCACGTTCTCGTACGGCTACCTTGTTACGACTTCACCCCAGTCATTCGTATTGCCCTAGACGCCTCCCTCCCTTGCGGGTTAGGCCAACGGTTTCAAGCACTCCGAACTCCCATGGTGTGACGGGCGGTGTGTACAAGACCCGGGAACGCATTCACCCCGACATGCTGATTC
>CAYTHL010000041.1:0-6215 GCA_964437615.1 uncultured Lachnospiraceae bacterium
TTCGATTCCTTCCACCCCTGCCATATATTAACAGCACAGGTTCCACAAAAAGGCTTTTGTCTAATTTAGCGCAAATGCCTTTTTTAGTAGCAAAGGCAATAAATTAGCCGCTTGTATTTTTTTTAAATGTTTGACTTAATTATTGGCATTGTGATATTTTGGTTACATGACAAAACCAACAGTTACAATTTATACCGACGGCGCATGCTCGGGTAATCCGGGTAACGGCGGCTGGGGCGCTGTGCTAATGTACAAAGATAATACTAAGGAGTTGTCCGGAGCAGTGCCAGACACAACCAACAACCAAATGGAGTTGCTTGCGTGTATAAAAGCCCTAGAGGCCCTAAAACAGCCTTGCAAGGTAGACCTTTATAGCGATAGCGCTTATGTTGTCAACGCCTTTTTGCAGGGCTGGCTAACTAATTGGAAATCCAAAAATTGGCAAACAGCAGGCAAAGACCCAGTAAAAAACGTCGAACTCTGGCAGCAATTAGATAATCTTTGCAACATCCACACTATAACTTGGCACAAAGTAAAGGGCCACGCCGACAACCCCTACAATAACCGCTGCGACACCCTTGCAACCACCGCAATTTTGTCACTAAAATAACACACAAAAAAACGAGCCTCCATAACTCGTTTTTATATTGCAAATTGTAATTTACAAATTCTCAACTTTTACAAAACTTTTATTTAGCGCAACCTTTATAAACAATCATAATTTTTCATGGTTTGGAGGCAGATAGTAAGTAGAAGGCTTTTAGGTAGAGGTTTAGTTTCCTAATCGACCACCTAAAAATGCGCCACGAGTGTAAGATGCCCCAAAATATAAAAATTTAAGGGCAAATAACTGAGTGCAAATAAATTCGCACCACAGCTGTTTGCCAAACCTTACGCTAAATATGGTATTTCTTTGAGAAAAACAGCGGATAATAAACCAGCGCATCAATTATAGGTATAAAGCTAAGCACAAGCGGAATAACCCATAACAAATGATTATAGTTTTCTTGGCTAAAACTAAAGAAGCCAAGTTGTAAGTTTACACAATAAATTATTAGCATTAATTGAATTGTAATTAGCACGCTAAGCAAAATATTTAGCCGTGGTGCGTATTTTGCGACAACTTTCTTGTATTTGTCTAGCGCAAACTTAATAGAGTAGTAGGCAGGAAATACCAGGCACGCCGCCATAGTCACAACAAATGGCCAAAAGGCAAAATTAAATGTGTAATTGTTTTTAAATGGCAGCATAATTAAAAATGTCAAAAGTAGCGCAAAACATTCTACGCCAAAAGTAATCCAGCTTTTTACCATTTTAATTTCATTTGTTTTTATGTATAGTTTGCTTTCGTTGCTCTCTTTGTAATGCTTGGTGTGTCGCCTTATTGTTATGCCCTCGGCAGCAAACTTGCTAGTTAATTCTTGCAAACTCATAGCAGAAACATTATCCGCCGCCGGTTTTTCGGGTGTAGTGGAACTGTAACTTTCTAGCTCGCTAAGCATTTGCTTGTATGTTTCGTCAGTATAGCCCGCCTGCAAGTTCTCGTAATTTTCGGTAGTTTTGTATAAATTATTAATTTCTTCGGCACTAGCATGCTCAATAGGTTCTGGTTCTTGATAGTTGTTTAAATCGTCCTCAAACCTTGCGCTATAACCGTAGTTTGCATAGTCGTCAGTATCAGACTGCTGCATAGCATCGTCGTCAGCCTTGCTGCTGGCGTCTTGCATGTACGCTACATCGTTATCGCTAGGCTCTACATTTGTAATATCTGCCTCGTCAGTGTTGTTTTGCGTGCCAAAATTGATATAAGTAGGCGAGTATACCTCTGGCTCACTTGTTTCGGGAGTATATATTTCGTCATCACTATTTTGTGGTTCTTCTTTGTCTTCGTTATCAAGAGAGTAGATGTCATTGTCATCTTCTTGCGGCTTTTCGGCGCCAGTGATAACGGCAGGCTCGCCCGTCTCGTCAGCCATTTCGTATGTTTCGGTTAAAGCCTCGTCTATGCTGTAAATTTCGTCATTTGCCGCAGCCACCATTTCGGGTTCTTCGTTTGGCTCGGTGCTTGCCGCCGCCCAAACATCTTGCGTGTCTTTATCCTCTTGATAATCGTTACTAATGTCTAGGCTAGTAGGTTCAGTTAAAGGCTGTTCGCCGTCGTCTAAATCTTCAGCAATTACCGCAGTGACTGGGGCAGTAGGGGTTACTTCTTCCTCTTGCTCGGCAATTTCGCTATTGGCATCAAAAAAGCTGGTGCCAGCATCTGCCACCATGTCGTCGTAAGAAATAAATTCGTCTTCGGGCTCGTCCTCGCCGCCGTCCAAATAGGTTAGGCTGGTTGTTGCAGTAGAGTAGTTATTGTAGTTATCTTGTACACTTTCTTTGGCTTGTTCTTCGATAGTTTCAGCATCTTCAACTTGTTCGTCGTCGTTTTCTTCTACAAATTCTTCTTGTTTTTCAATATTTTCTTCGTCAGCTATTTCTTGTTCGTCTTCTAGCGTTTTTTCTTCTACAACTTCTTCTTGTTCGTCTTCTGCAATCTCTTCAGTTTCAGCCTCATCTTTGGCGGTTTCGGCTTGCTCATAATTTACAGTTTCGCCTTTGGAAATTTCTTCTTGGGCTTCTGCTGGCTTTTGTTTAGGCTTGCCGTCTGCATAAATAGGGTCGTACTCAATCTCGGTGTTGTATATAAGGCTGTCTATAATCTTGCGTGAGCGCAGCCACTCTTGTTGGTTTTCTCGGTAGGTGGCAACACCTTGCTCAGTAAGTTTGTAGTAGCGCCTGCGGCCGCCAACTTCGCTATCTACAGTGTAAGAGGACAGCAATCCCTGTGTTTCCAAGCGTTTTAAGCAACTGTACAAAGTAGGTTGTTTAAGCTCGTAGTTTCCGCCCGTTTTTTCTTCAACCTCTTGAATAATTTCTAAGCCATACTTGTCGCCAGTATATAGCGACTTTAAAATAATCGTGTCAATATGACCGCGTATCAAATCAGAATCAATACCAGACATCACATTCTCCCCATTAGTTTAGTATATTTATAATACTAGATAATATTATATTAAAATAAATTGGTTAGATAAGTCAACTTTTTTGCTATCCATTAACAAAAAATTAATTGTAATTTGCCGTAATCCGCTTGGGCAGACCGTCAAAATGTGATATCATAGCCTTGTTCGCGCAATATTTTTGGCAAAATGCACATCTTTAACAATTAAAGGTTTAAAGCAAACAACTAAAAAAACATTACTTAGCATTTTTATCAATTTTGGCTTTTTAATCAACCGCAAAAAGTAGCACATAGCGCTAAGCAAATCAACTAAAACTTATCATTAGCCCCAAATTTGGGGATATTAATTCAAAATTTGTCAATAATTTTGCTTATAAAGGGGCTTTAAAAGTGCTATAATCTAGCAAGTTTGCAAAAAAAGGGAGTTTTTTAATGATAATGCCAGACCACATAATTAAAAGCAGCCGCAGTACGCTGTCGTTAACCGTGCAAAAGGACGGCATTATTGTTGTGCGCGCCCCCAACAAGATAAAGGACGAGCATATACAACAATTTGTGTTGCAAAAACAAAATTGGCTCGCCGAAAAACTTGCGTCAATCAAACTAAATCAAAACCAGTTTAAAGATATTACGGAGTACCAAAAATTCTTGCTTTACGGTGCTAGATATAGCCTAAAAGTTGCCGATGTAAAAAATTTTGAAACCAGCGGGCAAGATATTTTGTGTCCCAAAAAATTGCCCGAAAACAAGCTTATGCACAGCCTCATTTTGTTTTACAAACGCAAAGCCAAAGATGTTCTTACAAAGCGGCTAAACTATTTAAAAGGACTTTTAAAAATAGAACCAACCGCAGTAAAAATTACTGGCAGCAAAGGCAGATGGGGCAGCTGCAATTCTCGCCAAACAATAGCACTAAACTGGCGTGTGATAATGCTTCCGCCAGCATGCATAGACTATGTTATCGTCCATGAACTTTGCCACCTAGTGGAACTAAACCACTCCAAACGCTTTTGGAGCCTAGTTGGCGCATTTATGCCAAATTTTAGCCAGCACCGCCAAACCATAAACCACTACGCCTTTCTGCTAGACCTCTACCGCGAATAGTTATTTTATTTATCCTACTTTTTTCAATCATAACCCTTTAACCCCAACAATCAGCTATGGGCAACAAGTAGGGCAGAGCATTACTTTGCAATATGCAGCATTCTCAGCCAAAGCAAAATATACTATCCAAGCCAGTAACACATTGCATCTGCCGTAGACGACGAGTAGGGCAGAGCGTATGGCAGAACAATAAATAACATCCAAAGTGCAAGCCAACCACGCTTGCATTTTTATGTGCATAAACTAAACCATGCTCATAAACGCAAATGTTTGGGCGCCCGGTTATTGCCCCATAGTAAGGGGGCTGTCTGCCGCATGGCAAATTTTTGCGGCAGACTGAGGGTTGTTTACTAGAACATTTAACAAACAGACTTTACAATTAATGAGTAGGGCATAATCACCAACCGACACTAAGTCCATTTTCTATGGTCATTATAGTCAACTCAAGCGGCGTTAGCATACAAAATAACAAACCACTTTTAGCATCTTTATACTCACAACCCAGAACTTAACTCAAAACCAGTATTTATCAAAAACAACCAAACACATGTCACAAGGCTCAAAACCAAACTCTTAACTCATTATCATTTTACTATACTATTATGCTAATTCAAAACCATAAAGGATAGCCTAAAGATAACTATATAGCACAAAAAATTTAATCGACTTTTACGACCGCCCGCACTATATTTTTACCTATTTCAAAACTTAAAAACAACACCAACAATTAAGGCTATATTAACTCGTTATCAAACTTTAATAACTCTTTAAATCGTCCCCCACCATATTTTTTACCTATGCAAAAACTCAAAAACAACACCAATAATTAAGGCTATATTAATACGCTATCAAACTTTAATAACTTTTTAATCCGCTCCAAAAACATATAATTTTACTCACCACAATTACTTAAAAGGAACACCCAAACCCTAAAGGGTAGATTGCTTTACTATCAAAAATTAACCAACTTTTTCAGCTATAAGCGCCAAAAACAATTGTGAAAAATGTCAGTAATGTTAAAAACTCCCTTCACAATCTATTCGCAAAAGGCAGCTTTTGCGAATAGATACCCTCAAAAATGGGAGGTTTTCAACAATTATAAGCCAAATAACACACATTTGCATAATAAGCCTAATAATTTAGATTGTCACAGTTAACACATTGTTTTAAATTATTTTAGTTTATTATTTTATGATTTTGCAGTTAAATTTTGCGTCATTTATTTGTTGCATTTTTAGTTTTATTTTTGCAGCATAATTTTTATTTTATGTAAGACAAAATATTTGATATTGTTCAAATTAAATATACGAACCACTTAATTTAAGTAATCAAATCTTGTAATTAAATAAAATTAAAATTTATTAATCATTTTTTGCTGTTTGAATAAATTTTTAGTCATTAACCAGCAAACTATAAACTGCTTAAACGTCCACCAATTAATTTAATTCATTTTAATTTTCACAATGCGCAAATAATTTAAATTTATCAAATATTATTAAAGCGTTTATATTTAATTAACTGCTTGTACAATTAATGCTAAATTAATCTTATCATATAAATATAAACTCTATGCGTCAAGTCTGACACAAAATGCCAAAATTTTTGCCGATAAAAATCACAACCAAAAATCAAAATTCTGTCTCAGACCGCCTAACACAAAAACTTATTATGGCAATAATTTGTAAAAATCAAACTTTTAAACCTAATGCAAAAAATTTTAATTCAATTAACACAGTGTCTATTGTTTACTAAAACATAACAAAAATATATTTTAGCAAAATTATATACTAGATTGGTTGATAAACTTAAAAATCATAGGTTCATTGGTTATCGACCAAATAAGGCATGCCCAGTAAAATTGCGCGCAACCTTTGCCTATACAATTTTTGCTTATCTATTTTTAATATTCTGTCTCAGACCGCCAAAAATAATACTTGCAACACTATATTATTATCAGTAAACTATTAACCCAGTCGGTATTTAAAACTATGCGACTATTGTTCAAAATTATATACGATTGATGTTGTGATTAACAACAATACATATAAATTTGCCTATACAATTTTTGCTTATCTATTTTTAATATTCTGTCTCAGACCGCCAA
>CAYTHL010000042.1:0-5598 GCA_964437615.1 uncultured Lachnospiraceae bacterium
TAAGCCAAAACACTTCTCTCTTTTGTTTTGAAAAATTAGAAAATTGTGTTATAATAAAAATATGAAAAAGGAGATAGTTTATGAAATATCGTTTGCAAGAACTCCGTTCAAATTTGTTAGATGATGAACTTTTTAGGATGTTTCAAGAAATTCCAAAAACAGATGAATTTGGACAAACAAATGAATATTACGGAAAAACAAAAGAAAAAATTATAGAAGAAATAAATTTTAGAATGAGAGTTGCATATTCTCTAACTTTAAGTCGAAATGTTTTGCCGGCGGAGAATTATATCTTATATGTAGACGATAAACCAGTTTGTATTGGCGGATTAAGATTTAGATTAAATAATTATTGGAAAAAGCATTCTGGAAACATTTGGTATAAAACAAGACCATCAGAACAAAAGAAAGGATATTGTAGTAAATTTGTTGAATTAATATGTGAAAGAGCAAAGGAACTAGGAATGAAAGAACTTTTATCACAATGTGATATTCACAATTATGGCTCAAACAAGGTTTTATTAAATAACGGATTTGAAAAATATATAAATCCGCTTTGCCCCGACTGGGATGATACAAACTTTTATAGAAAAAGTTTAGTTTAATTTAACTCTTAGCCGCACATAACCAACACCAACTTGAATTGAATAGCGGTTCGGGTACATTATCACTTGTCGCACCAAATGAGCGCAATCGATAAAATAGAGAATTATTATACCACTACTCTCTTTTTATTTTGAGTTGAGAAAAATTTGTGATATAATGATAATTATAAGGAGTTTTTAATGGTAGACTTATCGTCTGAAAAATCAAAATTATCCATAAAATATTGTTGTAAATATGTTTCACCACATTATAATTTGTATTTTTCAAAAAATTCCTTAGGTTCAAAAGACATAAAGGAAATTGCTAAAAATCAAGAATTATGTTACGATAAAATTACTAAAACTCTTAATATATTTCCCAAATTCAAAATTCAGTATTTACTTGCGGACAATCCTGAAGATTTAGGCGTTATTTATGGAGATAATGAGCCCTGCAATGGCTTTACCAAATTGCCGAATATGGTTTTTGCTGTATATAATGATAAAATAAAATGTATTGGCATGCATGAAGATGCACATATAATCTCTTATTCTATTAAGCGCCCCAAAATAGCCTTTTTAAGAGAAGGCCTAGCAATGTATTTTGATGAGACTTGGCAAGGTATATCAAATAATGAATGTTGCAAGAAACTGGCAAAACAAAACGAATTAAAAAATATTTATGAAATGCTCAATAACGACAAATTCTTTTCATTTCCAGATTTTATTACATATCCATTAGCTGGGTCTTTTACAAGTTTTTTAATCGATAAACTCAGTTTGAAAGTTTATCTCCAAACAATATACTACAATGATAATGCAATTGTTGCGTTGAAAAAAATTTTTAAGGACAAAGATATGCAAAATGAGTTTTTAAATTGGCTTAATGAAAATTAAATTGCAATTAGCCTAATACAATAAAAATTGGATAATCAACACCTAAATAGTAAATATCCACATTCAGCATTAACTTACTACTAAATTGGATACGATTGAATCTTCCATAAAAACTAAATTGAACCTGCTAATTTAGTTTTTTTATTTTGAAAATATATATTTATCAATCTCTAAATCTTCGGAGCAAAAATTGTCATTGTCTAAAAATTCACAAACTGAACTTATCATGCATTTAATCCAAAGCTAATTTGTCTTTGTTAAAGGGCTTTTTTTAAACCAGCATTTGATAGTTTATAGACGGTGTCACAAACTTCCGAGATAAACTTTCTATCGTGAGAAACTGTAATTATAGCGCCTTTGTAGGCTTTAAGCACATCTCTTATCACGGGGTTAGATAGAGGGCTTAAATTGCGGGTAGGTTCGTCCATAATCAAAACATTGTTCTTTTCGATTACCATTTTCATAAGAGCAATTTTTGCTTTTTGCCCTTCGCTAAGGTCCCTTATTTTATGCGCCATTTCATCTTGCGTAAATTTTAAGCTTCCAAGTAAGGTGCGTGGATTAAAATTTGGATTAGAAGACTGCAATTCGTCAGCAGGGTAACTATCGTAATTTAATATCTCGTTATAATTTTGCGAAAAATATCCAACTTTTAATCCCGGCGTATTGTTTAAAATAGGCACCAACGTTTTTAAAAGCGTTGTTTTGCCACAACCATTCTTGCCAATAATGGCTATTTTTTGCGGTCCAAATATCTTTATACTTATGTTTTTTGAAAGAGTTTTTTCTGCGACAGTTAAGCGTTCTAAATTTAAATCTAAAATTTTTTTTTGATTAGGAATTGTAATTTTTTCGTCTATAATTATTTTAATGGCCTCTTCTACATTTGGAATCTCGGTAAGCTGTTCGTTATTTAGCCTTTTTTCTTGAGCTTTTACATTTGCCATTTTTTTTGCAATAATTCTGCCAGAAGATGGATCCTTTTTGGCTCCTACAAGTGCGTTTTCTACCTTTTGCTTTATCTGCCTAAGAATTTCTTCCTTTTTGTTCTGCTCTCTCCGCTCGCAATACGCCATTTGTGTTTGGTGTTCTATGCTTCTTAATCTTGCATCTACATAGCTTTTGTAACTGCATTTTTTCACCGTTACCTTAGGTTGGGATTTTCGTATTAATTGCTCTATATGCAAAATTCTGTTCGCCGTATTTTCTAGCAAAGTTTCGTCGTGAGAAATATACACAATGGGTATGCTTGCCGACTTAATGTATTGCTCTAAAATTTCTAAGGTTTCAATATCTAAATCGTTTGTTGGCTCGTCCAAAAAAGCGGCGTCTGGTTTGGTAAACATTAGTTTTGCAATTTGCATTTTAACTTTTTCTCCACCAGACAGATTTGCAATCGGCATGTCTTCTAAAAGATACTCGTTTTTAAAACCAAGCTTTTTTAAAATCATTCCAATTTCTTTTATGTGATTATATTTTTCATAATCAGGCTCAGCCTCGATGGAATTTTTTAAAAAATAATCCAAAACAGAGTAATCATCCCAAGCTGGGTTTAACTTTTGTTCTAAATACCCTATAAGGGCATTGTTTTTCTCAATTCTGCCCGACACCCAGCAATAATCTGAAATAAGATTTTCATTAACGATGGCTTTTAGTAGCGTCGACTTTCCGTTGCCCTCTTCCCCTATTATCGCCAATTTATCTCCATCATTAATATTAAAAGAAAGGTTGTCTATCAACTTTCTGCCAACTTTTGTTTCTATACTTAAATTATTTATTGTAATCATTTAAACTCCTATATAAGACGGCGTGTTGTTTTAATAATTATATAATATTTTGCCTGTCAACGCAAATAAATAGAATATCTTTACTCCAAGGCGTTGATTTTTGGGGTTGGGTGTGGTAGATTGGCTGTGATAAGGTAAAGTTTTGGTTTAATTTGTTAAAAATATGGAATTAGACGGCAGGGAGTTAGACTTTATAAATAGTCAATTAAATTAAAAAAACGGGGTGTTATGTCTGACATAATACCCCATATTATCTGGCTTTGCGGCCGATTTGGTAAAAATTTGTTATTGTTATTTGCAAAAAGGTTTTGGCTGCTATTTATAGTTTTAGCTCTATATTTTTGCCGGATGGGCTGTACTGACGGCAGATTATGCCAGCGTTGGCTAGCATAAGTTCGGACGCTTTTACAAGGTTGTCGGCATCATCTTTTTGGGTTATGTAAACAAGTTCGGTTATGCCGCTTTGAACAATAGCTTTGCAGCACTCATGACACGGAAAAAGCGTGGCGTAAAGGGTGCAACCACGGATGTCCGCATGAGCGTTTAGTATTGCGTTTAACTCGGCATGCACCACATAGGTGTGCTTATGCTTTATTGGGTCGGCATTTTTAGTCCACGGATAAGTTTGGTCGTTATCTTGTTTGCTGTAAGGCATACCGTTGTATCCAAGCGAAACAATTTTCTTCTGCCCGTTTACAATGCACGCGCCAACTTGACATTTTGGGTCTTTGCTGCGCATGCTAGACAATATTGCCACCCCCATAAAGTACTCGTCCCAAGAAATTACCATAGCCACCCCTATTTTACATTTGGTTTTGATTAGTTAAAAATTTTAAGATATATTTTAGCAACACGCCGACGCTGCGGTCTTCGCTCATTTTGTCTTGCAAAATTAAGTTTTGCACTTGCTCGGGTGTGTACCAGTCAAAAGTAATGTCTTCGCCGTCTTCCAAATGCTGTTTTTCTGCAACAAAATCGGTAATTAAAAAGTAATACAAATCCCAAGTGATAGTTGCACCAGCCTTAGACACTTTTATAAGCTGTGGATTTTTAGAAATAAGCCCAACTTCTTCGGACACCTCTTTTATAACGGCATCTTCGGCATATTTTTCTAGGTTTTCATTTGCATGAGAGCGAAAATCTTCAAGTTTATCAAATACCTTGCCACCAGGCAACCTGTAATCGTAATTGCCAGTTTCTGTTCTAAACTCTCTGCTAAGCAAAATTTGGCCGTTGCTGACTATTATTGCCCTAACCCCAGGGCTTCGCCTTGCAATTTCAAAAATTTTGTTGCCGTGCTTTACTTCTACAACTTCGATAATCTTGCCGCTGTAAGCAATTTTTTCATTTTCCATACAAAAAGTATAGCACACTAAGAAAATTATTGTCAAAGCAAATGCTGCATAAAGTTGGAAATAAAACTATTAAAAAACCCCGGCAAGGGGGTTTGATTGCTTTTGTTTGGTGCGACAAGTGATAATGTATCCGAACCACTGGCTAATTTATTTTTAGTTATTTGTAGCTGAAAAATTCATTTTGCTTTAAATAATATATACTAATTTTTAAAAACTTGTTCAAATTTATTGTAGTCAAATCCATATTTTGATTTACCTAATCCACAATTTATAAAACCAGCTTTTTCATACATTCTCATTGCTGAATTATTTTTGGTACATACATGAAAATGCATTCCATCTGCATTTTTTAACTTCGCCTCTTTAATTAATTTTTTTATAAAATATGTTCCAACACCCTTCCCTTGATATTGTGGGTCAACACAAATTCTTGCGACTCCGAGCGGTTTATGAAGTTTAAATCGCCAATCTTCATCTTCATCTTCATTTTCACCCAAATAACTAACTGCAATAATTCTTTGATTATCGAACATTACGTACAAATTTCCTTTCTTTATATCATTGAACACAAGTTCTTTGCTGGGATAATAATCATCCCATGTTGTAAATGTTGTTTTGATTACATTTTTATATAAATCCATAATAACATTAATATCCATTTCTTTAGCCTTTCCAAATTTAAATCTTTCCATTAAACATCTCCTTTATTTTTTATATAATATGAATCATTAAAATTTCATAACAAAAGAGAAAAGCTTAATAAACTTCTCTCTTCGGTTCGGATTGCTCTAGTTTGGTGCGGATGAAAGGACTTGAACCTTCAGGAGATTGCTCTCACACGGACCTGAACCGTGCGCGTCTGCCAGTTTCGCCACATCCGCATGATAAAGACAATTATTTGGTAAGCTTTTGTATTACCTTGGTGGCTCACCCGGGATTCGAACTACCCCATTTTGTGGGACCCCGTGCAATGAG
>CAYTHL010000043.1:0-4403 GCA_964437615.1 uncultured Lachnospiraceae bacterium
GATACATTAATTGTAGTCTTAACTGCGGTAGCGGCAACAGCCGCAGCGGTAGCAGTAGCAATGTCTGGTGGTACACTTGCGGGAGTATTTGCAATAGTTGTAGGGATTGCTGCTACAGGTGCAATAAGCTGGCAGGTAGGAGACATGGCTACTGGCTCAAACTCTAACTGGTTTAACTTTATGAATTACTTAAATTTTGAGTTTAATTAAAAGAAGTTTAGCCTTGGATTAATTACCAAGGCTAAACAAAAATTTAAATTTAATTAGGCAAAGATTATGAAAAAAACTTTTAAAAAATTATCCACTTATTTACTATCTACTATTCTACTGGCTGCTGCTGTGCTTGGCACTGCTGTTTTTGGGCTAACTATTAGCCCAAAAAGCGCCAAAGCAGATGGCATTTTGGAAGAAACAATCATTTCTGGCGCACAAACTGTGTTTATGGTTAACCCAACCGCGATTGCAGGAACTTCCGAGGGATATTATATTTACGATGCCAGCGACAACTGCTTAAAACTTATTACAGAAGATTTTGCGTCTAGGCAAAGCTACTCTTTGGACAATTATATAAAAGGCGAAAATGTAAGTGTGCAAGACATGTGCTCTGACGGCGAAAATATCTACATATTAGCTACCAATGGTTTATGGCAGTTTAACCCCAATGACCAAAACAGCGAATATATTAAAAATATTAGCCTGGATACATACCCTGTAACCCAGCGAAACAAAATTAGCTGCGGGCTATATAATGACAGCCCAGTTTTAATAATCTATGCCAGCGTGTATAATTCTACAGATTCAAATACCTACCCTATCTACGGCACGCAAAGTGAAAGTATTGGTAGCTGGAACTTTAATTTAATTACCTTACAAGGCAATGAGGGCGTATCTCTTAGTAGTACAATATCATCATTATCTATTGTAGGAAATAGCAATAACGCCTATTTGTTAATTGCCTCTGGCAATGCTATAAATGCTGGTGTGCTAACACTAACAAACAGCAACCTTAGTGGAGCGCAATCGGTTTCTAGCATTACGCTTAATGCCGTTACTACTACAAATTTAACTACCGACATAATTGGGCTAGAAGTTAATTATGCAAGTGAAAAAATCGATAGTGACAACTCTGACGAAGAGGATATGCCAGAAAGCAATGGCTTAGAACAAAATTTAATTTTGACGGTACTTAGTGAAGATATGCTAAGCACCTATAAACTTGAATTAAACGGTACAATTACGGCAACTTTTTTAACAAAACAACAATATTATTTTGGCAACGAAAACTTTAGTGTAACTAATGTTGGGCTAGCTGACGGCACACCTCTACTGCTTAGCGACAATTGCTTTTATGCGTACATAGGCAGCGAGTTTGTAAAATATGCCAACCCAGATTGCTCTATTAATATGCGTTCTGCCCAAAATTTTGAGTACTTTAAACTAAACAGTAATGCTCTTTTAATAGAATCTCCTAGTAGCACAAACACCACTACACTTTTGGCGGACACTTGTGTGGTGGAAATTGCCGACATTTTCCTTTCTGACGAAAGCAGTTTGCAAGGCTACAGATATGTTATGGCGTGCGTGGCTGACGGCGACGCTTACAAAAATGTTTATGGTTATATAGTTGACGGCGAAGATTTAAGCCCTTTAGAAAAAACTACCCTTTCTGGCGATGTAAAGGCGGCTGACAGCACCTATCTTTATGCCCTGCCTAGCACCATAACAGACCAAAATAACACGCATATTTCCTTTAGCGGTAAGTTGCCAGTAACTTTGCTTGCCACAGTGGCCGACTATTACACCGGCACAAGTGAATCGCCTACCATGTTTTATTTGGTGCAAGTTGACGGCAATGTTGGATTTATAGACGCCAGCCGCGTAATTAGCAGCGACGAATATTCTTTGCTTATTTTGCCAAACGCCAAACTGCTTTCCGACTCTAAAGTTTATTTAGAGGCAGATAGCACAGCATCTGTTTTGCATACACTTTCTAGCGGCACAAAAGTAAGAATTGTTGGCAGCCGCGACAAAAATGGCTACATATTGGTTAGATACAACGACCAATATGGAAACACCTTTGAGGGCTACATTTTGGCAAGTTCGGCGCGAAGCTATAGTTATACCACCCTGCAAATTATTGGTTGCATATTGGTAATTATAAATATAATCTTCTTGTGTATACTAATTGCTACTAAACATCGAATAGCTAAATAAAAAAATAGGTTATTATAAATAAAAATAAACATATAAAAAAATAAAAAACTAAGCAAAAAGTAGACTTACTTAAAACTTGTGAGCCTACTTTTTATTGTTGCTTAAATAAAATTTATATTTTGCGGCACAAACTGCTATATAATTATGCAATATTTTTATTTGTCGCTTGCAGATAATATTATGCCGTAGTTAGCAGATGATGAGCCATTAATAGCTGTAGGTTGGCTAGAAGATTGTTGTTTTTCTACTACTTCGTTATAAAGTAGGCTTATTGCGCTAATAGAAATTTCGTACGCTGTTTTGTTTAGCACGCCGTCTTTTGTCTTTTTTTGATATTCTCTGCTCTGCACTCTGCCAGTCAGTTGTAGTTTTTGCCCAACTGGTAAGTCCTTAACAAATCTGGCATTGCGCCCCCAAGCAATACAAGGCAAGTAGTCGCTTTTGTTGTATGCGCGGTTTACTGCAATAAGCAAATCGGCAATTTCTCTGCCAAACGGCGTGGTGCGATAAATTGGGTCTTTACACAAATACCCCACTAGGGTAATTGTATTTGTGGCTGCCAAACTTGGGTCTACAAGTTCGCGCGCAAATATGCTTAGCATAAGTTTGCTTTTGCCGTCTTCTAACTTGTTGTAGCTTCTTAGCTGGCCTAGCACTGCCACTTCTTCGCCTACGCTTAGCCCGCTAGTTAGCCTTTCGGATACCGTCAGCGGCAGAATATCTACTTGGCTAGACAACCTTTTAACCTCTATTTGGGTGGTAAAAAACCCTTCTCCAAGCACCGAATGCGAATAGCTTGGTGCGCTTAATATTTTGCCTTTAACAGCTAATGAATTTGTTTCTGTTGTTTCCATAATAATATCCCCTAAATTTGTAATTTAATTAATTTTGTCCAAAATTATGATTTTTTATGACGCCATTTGCAGTCCGTTATTGTTTATTGTGTAGTTGTTTTCGTAAACTAAGTCGCTTAGTTTTACCATAGAGTAACCCTCGGCTTTAAGATAGCTAATAACCAGTGGCAAGGCTTCCAAAATGTAGTCGCTGTTGTTGTGGAAAAGGATAATGGAGCCACTTGTTACGCCGTCCTTTACTCTGGCTAGTATTTGCTCGGCAGATAAGCCCTTCCAGTCTAGGCTGTCTACATCCCACTGAATAGTTTGCAACCCAAGGCTAGTAGCTGTTGTAAGCAGCAGATTGTTGTAGTCGCCGTATGGTGGGCGGAAAAACCTTACGCTTTTGCCAGTAATATTAGTAATAAGCTGCATACTGGTGGTTAGTTCGGTAACCATTTGGCTACTAGAAAGGGTGCTCATTTTGGGGTGAGTGTTGCTATGCGTGCCTATATCAAAGCCAGCAGCGTCAATTTCTTTAACTTTATCCACGTTAGCCTCTGTCCAAAAACCAACCAAAAAAAATGTTCCGACAATCCCTTCTGCAGTAAGAGTTTCGACAATTTTGCTGGTTTTATCTGCGCCCCACGCCGCGTCAAAAGTTAAAGCAACTTTTTTTTCGTCCGTTTTTACGCTATAAATTGGCACAAGTCTTGTGGCATAGCCCAAATATACTGTGCTTGTGCTGGTTACACTACTCATTACAGCAAGCATCGCGGCCACAACGCCTAGCGTAATTATGCTAAAAACTTTTTTTGCATTAACGCATACAATTTTCATAAAATTTGTACTCCTACAATTTACTTAATTTTTAATATTTATATCAAATGTAGCTAAGGTAAAATAATGCCAAATTGGGTAGAGTTTTACACTTTTTTGGCTACTTTTGTCTTTCTTTACTTTTGCCTAGTTTAATTTATGGCAAATATTTTTAATTTATGAGAATTTTAGCAAAATTTGCATAAAAAAAGGAGGCATTTGCCCCCACATTAAATTTATATTACTCTTTTGTTATTAAAAAAGTGCCAGATTTTGTAACGCCCCCATATGTATAATAAATTGTTATAGTATTTTCTCCAACAGAACATCCCGCCAAACTAAGAATGCCGTCATTAATTTGCAATTCGTTATCACCTACATAATAAGTGCAATCGTTTAGGTTTATAGAAAAAGTTTGGTTATTACTAAAATAGGCAAAAACTTGCACGCATTTAGAAAGATCTAAACTATTATCGCTTGCATAAATTGTGCTAACAGCGCCTGTAGACACAACCACTATGTTTTGTAACTCCTTTA
>CAYTHL010000044.1:0-3989 GCA_964437615.1 uncultured Lachnospiraceae bacterium
TAGCTATGCCATCTTGCTTAGACAAATGCCGCTCTATTGCGCTAGAACATGCGCTGCATGTCATGCCAGATACTCCAAGGGTAATTTTTTTCATCAATTCTCCTACAAATATTTATCGTCAATTTAAAACCCTAATATGCCTATATTTTAACAAAAACAAATTCCTACCAGGACGGTATGAATTTATTATATTCACAAACAAAAAATATTGTCAATAATCTAGATTATTTTGCTAGAAATTTTGTTTACCTGCATTACTATGGGAATTTACATTTTGCTCTGCTACAAATTGCTCAAACTGGTTGACATCTGAAGCTAGCTGCGCATCTAAATAGGATAATCCGCACTCTTTAAATTTGTCTGGTAGACAATAATAGGCTTCGGCTATCGAGCCAATTATTGCACACAATGTGTCGCTGTCGCCACCAATGGATACGCCCGTGCGAATAGCGTCTTCAAAACTGTTGCTTATTAAAAAGCAGTAAATTGCTTGCGGAACGGTGTTTTTACAACCCATATGGCTAATTTTGTGCTGGCTTGCAAGTGGATTGTATGTTTGTTGCAGAGTTTTATAGTCAAAATCTAGGCTATAATAATTTTTTTCAATATGCTCTTTTATTTGCTGTTTAGACTTACCTTGCAAAGCCAAAAATATTGCCGCAGCAGCCGCCTCGGCGCCCAAAATGGCATTTGGGTGATTATGAGTGACCGCCGTAACATTATAAGATAAATATTTTAGTTCTTCCAAACTTTTTGCAAAATAGGCAACGGCGCTAATTCTCATGGCCGCTCCGTTGCCCCACGAATTGTATGGCGTAGGATTTTCTTGTTGCAGCCATTGGTCAAAAAGCATTCCGTAGCCGGCATGTGGATAGTTTTTGCCATACTCTTTTAGCCTATTTACCGTGCAATTTGCCAAATCATAATACCTATATGGGGTATCTTTTAGCAGTTGTTGCTGCATATTTTGTGGCAATTCTTCAAATAATGTTTTTGAATCTTTTAGCGCCTTAAAAACGGCAATAGTTAGCACTGTATCATCACTGTAACTGCCGTATCTAGGAAAAAACGGAAACCTTTTTGTAAAAATATTGTCAAACTCGTAAACCGACCCTACAATATCGCCAATTATTGCACCAACCATACCCTGCCCCCCTATTTTATTTCCTTACCTACTTTGTACGCCGCCACTAGTTGCGCTTGAGTAATGTCGTTAGCTTCGTCGGTATTTTCTCCATAAATGACGCCGGCAATAGGAATATTACCTGCATCTTCCAAAAATCTATGTATGGCATAAATAGATTTGTCTATAACACTTTTATCGTTAGCATAACATGTTGCTATTACATAGGCTTTTTTAGCATTAAGATTTTGATAAATTGGATACAATCTGTCTAGAAACACTTTTAGCTGCCCGCTAATTTCTCCAAAATATATTGGCGTAGCAAACACCAAAATGTCGGCTTGTTGTATGCAACTATAAAGACTGTTCATGTCATCAGATAATGTGCATTGCCCTATGTTATAGCAATCGCAGCAAGACACGCAAAACTTTAAATTTATGTCACGCAAATTTATCCGCCTTATTGTATTTCCGGCTTCCTTTGCGCCTTGTTCAAAGCTATCGCACAGTTTAAACGAGTTTCCCACCCGCATGCTAGAACAAATAATTACAATATTCATAGCCATCTCCTTTTGTTAATAATAGCATAAGATGCGGGTGATTTGCAACTAGAAATAATTGCTGGTTGTTAATTTTTGATTTATTGCAAAAAATTTTTTGAAATTTTAAAAATTTATTGCATTTTGTAGATAAGTGTGCTAATATTAGCCAGTGATAGTTATAAATTAGCCTTTTGCGGCAACTTGCAGGATTTATAACTTAGCTAAATATTGCTATGGCACCATAGTCTAGCGGTTAGGACGTCAGCCTCTCACGTTGAAGACCGGAGTTCGATTCTCCGTGGTGCTACCAAAAATAAAGGCAGCCCTTGTGGTTGCTTTTATTTTTGCACCTAAGGAGAAGCGAAGCCTGCCATGGCGGCATTCGCTCAGCCGAGCCTAAATATGGGGCCCCCGCAAAGTTTTAACAAAAATTTGTGGGGAGAGGAATAAATTTGCCGACACAGTGAGCCTTTAAAAAGGCGATTTACAAGGCAAATTTGTGACGACGCCACGAGCGTACACATTATGTTTAAACAGGTTGAAAATTTTGAATGCGGGTATTGACAAAATAGCAAAATTGGGTAAAATAATATTAGGAGGACAAGATTGTGGCATTTTGGAACAGAAAGAAAAATAAAGGTAATGTTGACAACGAGGCAAAACAAACCCCAACAAAGGATGAAGATGAACCAATTAAATTTTCAGATTTTAGGATATTGCAGCTAAAAGGCACTAATGAGCTTGTCGTTTGCATTTTGTCTAAACAAAGTGATGGCTGGACTGTTGCAACAGATATAAAAACTGGTGACCGATATGACTATAAATTTGCAAATGTAAGTTCTGTGGGTGCTGACATGGAACTGAGATGGCCATATTCTACTAAGGTTTTTAGTTTTATATCCAAGGAGTCGGTTTTTAAGCGTTTGTTTGGTATTGATATTGCAGAGGTAGAAAATAAAAGTTACACAAAACAAGAACTTATAAACCTTGCCGATAAAATGAATGAACTTTACAAAGACGGCTACAATGAAGTTATTATGGCTAGTGGCCAGTTAGATAAACCAGAATCTTGTTATAAAAGTTTAGATTTAAAAAATGGCGAAATTTTGGCAATAAAAGATTTAGAAATTAAAGTACTAGAACCTTTTGCGTCAATGTGTGGTAAGTTAATTTCGCCACTAGACAAGCGTTTTGAAATGGTACTATACCCAAGCAAAGAATTTAGATACAATGGTTATAGAGATGTTTTAATTAAAAATAACATAACCAATACTTTGATGTGTTTTGATGGCTATCCAGATAAGTGTATAGTTTCTGAAGATGGAAAATACAAAAAGTTTACTGGAACTTTTTTTTCAGAAACTTACTATTTAGACTCTAAGGATATTGATAGATTCTCTTTACAAGCCTTGCAAAAGGCTATAGATAAAAGCAAGGCCAGCCAACCCGGAGAAGAATAACAAAAATACAAAAAGATAAACTCGGCAGCAAAAAGCATTATTGCCGAGTTTTTTATATTAAAATATTTGATTATTTTATTTGCGTTATTACCAGCAGCAAGGGTATCTAAACTTTTGCAATAGTTTTTTACTGCCATAATATTATAACTCCGAGTGCGGCACAAGTTACAAATTTCAAAGCGTTTGCTTAAACTAAATTTGTTAGAATCACCAAACATTAAATGCTCAGCCGTACAACCCCTCGACCATTTCGCGCCCTACCCCGTTACTATGGGCGAATAACATACACTAGGCTGTAGCGTTTTTGAGCAAATATGCGAGTTTGTCTTAGTTTAGACTGGGAGATATTTGGCTTGGTTCAATACTTTTTTGGGTTTTAACCAGCGCAAGCCCACAACCTTGTGTCAACCCAAGCTGCGTTACAAAATAGACTAAACAGTACTTTGCGAACCCCCGATAATGGCACTGATAATTTATTGAGTTTTGTGGTATTTTGTATTCTTTGCTTTGATTTATATTTAAATCGCAGCAAAATCACTTATTGCCGTTGCTACATACTTGTCCCAATAGTTACAAACAATATTTGTAAATCGCAGCAAAATCACTTATTGCCGTTGCCAAAAACTTAACAAAATACAATAAATTTAAAAACTTTGTAAAAAACACTTGAAATTTACAAATATGCTATGATATAATCTACTGGCGTGTGGAGGGATACTCAAGAGGCCAAAGAGGGCACCCTGCTAAGGTGTTAGTACGAAATCCTTCGTAGCGCGGGTTCAAATCCCGCTCCCTCCGCCAAAAGAAAACAATCCGAACCCTCGGGTTGTTTTTTGTTTTCATACAGAATTTCACTGTTTAAAT
>CAYTHL010000045.1:0-3668 GCA_964437615.1 uncultured Lachnospiraceae bacterium
GCATGCGCCAGCGGCCAAAACCACAGCCATAACTAGATAGCCTATAAATTTAAAATATTTTTTCATTTTTTACTCCTTTTTTTTTATTTGGTTGATAATAACCAATTACATCTTCAGAATTATAATAAATAACATAAACCAAATTTTTACCATATTTTTTCCTATCTTCCTTTGTAGCATATTTTGTATAAGGAATACGAGCTACACTACCATTTGCCAATCTCGTTTTACCAGTATCTTTATTTCTGATAACACAAGTGCAATCTCCTAAATGAAGTTTATCCTTATCTTTAATCATAATATCATTATTTGAAGTTCCAATAGGTTTTAGACTATAAGAAACTTCTTTTTTATTTTTTAATTTTGTATTATTACTATACATATTTTTTCTCCTTTATTAATTTATTTTTTGTTTTAGGGGTTGACAAACCCTAAAATATATAATACAATATCGTTAGAAAATTTAATTTTCTAACAGGCATATAGGAAATTTATTCGCTATATGCACCAGCCGATGGAGTTTGGTAAAGATAGGTAATTCACCTATCTTTTTTTATACCTATTCCAAAAGTTCTCTTGTTTTTTTCTATTTTCACTCGAAAAGCGAGTTCTATTTACAGTGTTATTATAAATTTGTATCGTATCACTTTCGGGTAGCCTCGAACATTTATTAGTTTTTCTAAACTTTTCATTTTGCATAATAGGTTTACCCTCATTATCAACAATTTCTATATTATTTCTAATATAATTTATCCCATGTTTGTTATATGGATGAGTATTCCTTGTATCCTTAGTAGAGGTAGGAATTATAAGATATTCCTCTTTACCTTGTGGATTTACTAGTTTGTCTGCAATAATAACAGGTCTAGAACTTTTTAATTCCTTAGAATGCTTTTTATCTACTGGTAAATAACAATCTTTTGTTTCAAGTGTTTGCCCAATAGGCAAGTGTTTCATTTGTTTGTTTTGCTTATTAAAACTTTTGTTTTTATAAGCGTTTTTCTTTTGTGTTTTATAACTCAATTTTTTTACTCCATTTTAAAATTTTTTCCGTTGAGTGTTACTATTGTCAAGTAGTTTTTACCGCCGCACAGCGTGCGGGCGGTAAAAAAACAATCTACTAGGGCAATAGCATAGTGCAGCCACAAAATATGGACTATATTTTATGTTATTGCCACACATGCGGGCATAGGTGCAAGCCGACTGCTACGGGTTATTAACACCCACAAGCGGGCATTAATAACCTTAATATTTTGAAAACTCACAAAGTGTGCCGCATGAGTTTACAACATATTAACAATCGGTTAATATATTAAAAACTCTTTGAGTTTCTAACATATTAACACCTACCTACTGCTACTAAAAACAATTAGTAGTAGCAAGTGGGAAACACTCAAGCATCTGTGTCAGATACCTGAGATAAAGCTCTGGGCTTTACTATTTCAGCAAGTTGTGGCAAAGTGACATCTGGCTGCAGTGGTTGGCTACATTTCTTATTTTCATCTTCCCGTTGTTTTTCTTGTGCCAACCTATATTCAACTTTGCGCCATAAATCGCTATGCCAAAATTTCCATAACCAGCTATGCGGCATTGTGTTAATAGCCTCTCGAATTTTTAGTTCAAGCTTTGCTGCACGGTACAAAGGCTTATCGTAAAGCTTGACATATTTAATAATAGATTTTTCTCTATATTCAACCATAGTAGAAGACGGTTGCTGCACGCCACAATCTTCATTAAGTTTGTTTTGCTCGTCACTCATAAACTGCGTAAGGTCAGCAAAATCTTTAATTTCGTTAAGCTCCATAATAATCTCCTTGTTGCTGCGCCAAAATTTTTTTGTCATATTCGGTGTTCTTCCAATATCCTTTTGGCGCTGAAAAATAATGCGTATTGTTATAGTCTATAAAACTATTTAGGGTAAACTGATAGCCGTCTTCGGTAAAGTAATCGAAACCCCGGGCATAATAACCCTCGTCGTAAAATGCCGGTTTGCAACCATAGCTATCGTAATAGTTAAAAATTGGCATATCTGTTTTAACAACAACTTCTGTACCAAGTTTACTAATTTCTTTTTTCTCGCATGCCATTTGATAGCTTTCGGCAGTGTCCGCAGAAGAAAACTCTCTTGTTGTCCAAATCATTTTACAAACTCTACCGTATTTATCTTTTTTAATCTCACAAGCCTCAACTACAATTATGCGCTCTGCCATAGACCTAATTTTGACATCTAAATCAGCTAAACGCTGGCAAACCATTATTATGTTATAATGGTTATGTCCGTGTATTTGGTACCAACTATAAACTTCTGGTCGAAGATATTTACTCATACGGCTATCATAATAGCGCTGCGCCTCGTCTAAAAAAATAGTACTATAAGGCGGAAATAGTATTGTTTCAAAATACGGGTTAGGTAAACCAATTTTAAAACCGTCGACATAGTATGCTTGCAGTCTGCTAGATATTTTACACCTATAGTCTGCAAAGCATACATGCCGTTGTGGTGGAACTTCTAGGGCAGTCATTCCGCCGGCTTTTAACTGCAAAATTTCGCGTTTGCAATTTATATAATCTTCAAAACTATTGTTTACAATTTTGTCTACCAACATATATGTTTCTACGGCTGTTTTACCAACCCTAGGCTTTCCACAAATTATGGTTATCATAAATATTTACCTACTTTATTACATTTTTTGTTTTTCTAAAACGACTATTTTTTGTTTATTTATTTGACCGTCAACTACATTTAGTTTATACTTTACATAATTTAATTTTGGAGGAATTATTATGACCGAAAACGAACTTATAGAAGACATTAAAATTAGTATAAAAGAAGCTGTCGCAGATGGCTTTACTAGTATAGGTATACCATTAAAGCACAAAAATATTAGCAAAAATTTTGACTTTAACATTGTACGCAATGAGTGTAAAAAAGCGAATATAATAGTTTGTTGGGGCAGCGAAATGCCAGTTTACAAAAGAAGTTGTAAATATTGGTCTAATAAAAATCTCTCCATTTTCGCATACCCAGCTGATGTGAAGTGGTCTTAATTTTTTCAATCAAATCACTCACAACAACATAGTGGGTATGTTTTCTATACGCTTCAATATATGGATGCCCAGCTAAACCTAGCTCATATTCACAACTATCAAAAATTTGTCGAGCCTCGTTTACAGTAACATAATTTAAACCCTTACTCTTAAGCCATTTACTTGTTATTTGGCTTTTATTTATATACTTAGGGTTATTTTTATATTTGTTTACTATTTCCATAACAAATACAAACTCCTTTTTGCTTATTATGTTTAATCATAACTAGGTATAGCTGTTAACGCATAAAAGAATATTTTTAATATTTAGATTTTTTAATAAAATGACAATGTGTAAGTTGCTTTGAATAAACAAGAAGAATTAATAATGAACGAAGACATATCTGAAACAACAACACCATCACATGACCATGAAGATATTGTATATGTACCACGAACACAAACGTAACTAGAAGCAATTCCAAGAGAAGAAATTAATTCAGCAGCAGAAACAGTATTTTTTTCAACATAAACATAAACTGTAAGATATGAAGATGTACCATAAAGCTCATTCATTTCTTCATAGGAAACCCCAACTCGGCATAAAGTTTTATTACTGAACGCTGGTCTAACTTCTAAAT
>CAYTHL010000046.1:0-1026 GCA_964437615.1 uncultured Lachnospiraceae bacterium
CTACCCATAAGCCTCGCCGCTTACTTATCTGCACCAAAATCTGCCCCAAAAACCCATTTTTAAATTATATTATATATAAAATATTTGTATCATATTAGTCCACATGATAGTCAAAAACGCTACAGCCTAGCGTGCGTTGTTGCCCCCTAATAAGGGGGCTGGCTGCCATGCGACAAGTCTTTGCGGCAGACTGAGGGTTGTTTGGCTTGATTTAGTTTTCTATTTGAGATTAAAAATAGACACCTTAATAGCTCAATTGTACAACCCCCCGAGCGCTTTGCGCCCACCCCCCCCTATTATGGGGGAATAACGAGAACTAAGTTTTAGCGTTCTTAGTTAGTTTTCTATTTGAAATTAAAAATAGACACCCTAGTGCCCAGTTGTACAACTGGGCATTTACAATATTACAGTTGGGCTATTTGGGTTTTTTGTGGTACAATTTAGTATTAGGTGTTTTTGTACAATGTTTAAATTTTAATTTAAAGCTAAAATTATACACAATATCTCTGTAACCAGCAAAAAACTGCCATTTTAATTTGGCAGTTTGCTTAATGTGTATTTTTTGGGGCTAATCTAGGTTACATCTTTCGCAAAGTTCATCTGCATGGCAGTTTGCTTAATGTGTATTTTTTGCTGCTAATCTAGGTAGGTTAGGCAGATTTCAGTGTAGGCGTACTTGCTGCCAATGCCGGCATTATTTTCTATTTGGCTATCTCGCCCTATGCTCCAGAAAGTCAGCATTCCGTAATTGTGTTCTTTTGCATGATTTGCAACTTTGCGCATCATGTCGGTAGTAAAGGTAGGGTATAAGCTGCTTTCGTAGCCAATGCTAACAGTGCAGCCCGACATGGCGTAGGCTTTGGAGTCGGTTAAACTTAAACCATAGTTACTGTAAATTTCCTTCATTTGGGCAATACTGTTTTCTATGGCACGAATGCTCGCATCGCCGTAGTCTTCGCTACTTAATACGCCTGTACCATAGCACATGCACATGCTGTTTATCATGGTAATGTCTACGCCGGCGCT
>CAYTHL010000046.1:1036-3426 GCA_964437615.1 uncultured Lachnospiraceae bacterium
GGTAAGCGTTAATAAGATTAATCTGCTTAGTCTGCCAACCGCTTGGCATAATTGGGATAGTCAGCACAATTTCCACCCCAGTTTGGTCTTGCGCAGCTTTAACTGCTTGGGCGTTTATGGCGTTTTGGTCAGCGTCTTGGTTGCTTTCTTCAATGTCCAAATCCAGACGCTTAATGCTATATGTGTCAATAATGTCTAAATAAAACTCAGTAAGTTTGTCTTTATTTTGACTAACAACCCATGGCGCATCACCAACCTGTCCGCCAACCGAAACAACATACATTCCGCCCATGTCCACAAGGTTTTGCATGCTTTGAACAATGCCAAGATACTGCCCGCTAGTGCTGTTTTTGCCCAAGTCTAAGTAGCCGCCCCAACCCCAGTTGATGGTGCCGTCGGCAGCCACGGGATTGCTGCTAACCGGATTTATAAACCCAAGGCAATACTCCTTAACGCCCGTGTCTTCGGCAAACTTTCCAAGGTTAGGTGCGCCATTAATAGAGTAGCCCGTCGAGTTGTCCACCCAGCTAGTCATGTCTACAAAGGGCGCTACGGCGTGAGTACTCCAGCCGCTGCCTGTTTTGCCGTTGTTTCCGCCGCTAAAAACGCTTTCTAGTGCAGGAGTGGCAATTATTACCGTAAAGGAAATAATAAATAGAAGCCCCATAGAAATGTACACCGGCACTTGAACTTGCAGCCAGTGGGGCATACCACGCCACCAAGCCTTAAATCTTTGGCTAAATTTGCCTTTTTTGCGGCCTCTTTTTTTGCTGGTTTTGCCACCATTATACAGTCTTGCTGCCCAGTTACTACTTTTGCTGCCAGACATCTTTGCTTGCGTACTGCCGTTTTTGCTAAAAGCAGAGTCTGTTGTTGTGTTTTTGTATTTTTTCATAAACTTCTCCGTCAATTTTAGCATGCAGAAAAATTATCAAAATTATGCACAACGCAAAAAGAAAATACCCCCACCCAGTATGGCAAAGGCAATTTTAAATATAATGGCATGTTATTTTTATTAAGCGTGCAATTTTATATAAACAGCTCGCAAACCCAGATTTTATGGGGTATTATGTCAGGCATAACAGATGTTAGCGTCAACATTTTGAGATAATATATTTAAAATTTCAAACGCGTAACCGTGCAGCGTGCTAGGCAAATTTTTGCGGCTATTTGCTCATAGATTTTGTCAATTTTTTTAGGCTAAAATAGATAGCCAGCACGCCAGCCAAAACTATTAGACAAAATACGCAACTTGCAACAGTAGAAGACAGCCAAAGAGTATAGTTGGTGTAAAAAACATCGCAGATGCCAAGCACTACATTAAAAATCGTCAGCCCAATTACCACGGCAAAAAATAATCTTAAACTACCAACAAAAAGCCTGCTAAGTTTGCTAAGAAGCCTTCGCTTTTCTTTGTGACATGTGCCATTGCTGTCCGATTCTATCTGCAACTGAGTTGACATTTTCTTTCCTTCTAATATTTTATATTACAATTATTACATATTTTATCAAAAAAATTCCAATTTTGCTAGCAAATTTGGCATATTTTACTCATTTGATTAAAATTTTTATACATATTTTTAAATTTTGATTGAAAATTGCATAGTGGTGTGTTATACTACTACTGCGTTGTTGATGTTTTACCCAACCATTTTTAGGCTAGGGCAGACCAAGCTAACTTAGCATTTTGCAAATTTGGGCTATTTAAGTTAAAAACCCTAGCAATTGCATAGTTTGCAGTATTAAGGCTTTTGCAAACATACATTTAAACCATTAATAACCCAAAAATAACGCTAATTTATTGCTTTTGGGGATTCGCCAAGTGGTAAGGCACAAGATTCTGACTCTTGCATCCGGGGGTTCAAATCCCTCATCCCCAGCCATTTTGCTACTTAAAAAACGCCGGAATGCTAGAAAATATCTGGCAAAGCGAGAGTTTGCGCCTCTCGCTATTTTTTTCGCCAAAAAATGGCTTTTGCCGAAATTTTGCCGATTTTTTGGGGTCAAATTTGGGGTCAAAATTGGGGTCAAAATTTGGCTAAAAATTAGGGTATAATTGCGATAATTTTTGAGGTACTGCTTTTAGTTTTTTATTACATTTGTAAAATTTAAAAAAATTTTTTAATAAATATTGTAAAAATTCTTGAAATTTGCAAAACAATATGTTATAATCAGTCGGTAATTGCACAATATATGGTTCACTAGCTCAGTCGGTAGAGCACTTGACTTTTAATCAAGGGGTCCCGGGTTCGAATCCCGGGTGAGCCACCACTTTAAAGAAAGTATTGTGCACGCATCAATCAACATTACCCCTTGAAATACCGCGCCTACGGCACTCATTGCACGGGGTCCCACAAAATGGGGTAGTTCGAATCCCGGGTGAGCCACCA
>CAYTHL010000047.1:0-3222 GCA_964437615.1 uncultured Lachnospiraceae bacterium
CATATTCATAGGTGTGAGAAACAACCTTTGTTGTCCCCGTAAGGTAAATGCTTAGCGCCCAAGTGTCCAAACCTAAACAAACACAGGCCACCAGCACAATTAAAAAAATGACTATTTTTTTGCCAGTACTAATTTTTGCAGTATCTGCCATATGACCTCCCCAAGTATGAAGTTTCTTCACATTTGATATAAATATATTAAAAAAATTCACATTTGTCAACAAAATTTGTGAAGTTTTTTTAAATAATGTTAAAAAATTGTAAAAACATTTACAAAATCATCAAAAATTCTTAATATTTTAAAGGGAGGTATGAAAAATGAATTTAAAACTTTTAAGATTGGCGGAAAATTTAACTCAAGAGCAGTTGTCAGAAAAATTGGGTATTACTCGGTTCACTTACTCTAACTACGAAAGAGAAAAAACCCAGCCCGACATAAAACTTTTAGTAAATTTAGCCGATTTCTACCATGTGACGCTGGATTACTTGGTTGGGCGGGATTTCGCCAATGATATTGGCTATCTAAATGATCAGGATCGTGAATTGATTGGTTATTTTAAGCAACTGAACTCTTTTAATAGAGAGGTTATTTTATCCAACGCCAAAACAGCCTATACGATTCAAACTTCGATTTAAAAGTTTTTAATATTTAGTGGGAGGTATAAAAATGAATTTAAGAAGTTTAAGGCTAGCGTCAAATTTAACTCAAAAGCAATTAGCACAAAAAATGGGTATTACACAGTTTACATACTCTAACTATGAAAACGAAAATACACAGCCCGACATAAAACTTTTGGTAAATTTAGCCGATTTCTACCATGTGACGCTGGATTACTTGGTTGGGCGCGATTTTGCCAATGATATTGGCTATCTAAATGATCAGGACCGTGAACTAATCGAAAATTTTAAACAACTAAACGCTTTTAACAAAGAAATTATTTTGGCCAACACAAAAACAGCACTAGCTGTGCAACTATCACAATAATTATTGGAGGAGAGATAATGGATCAAGATAAAGAAACTAAGCCGACTACTAAAAACGGAAAACAAAAAAATAGGTTTTTGTCAGTTTGTCTAATAGCAGTAGGTGTAACATTTTTGGCCGTCATTATTGTAATGGTTGGCTATTATGCGGTCGCCAACAAATATAAACTATCTTACACCAGCATAACCCAAGGTACAAACTACACTTATGTTTATGTTAGTGTAGACATTGGAATGTCAAGTAGTGTCGGATTTTCGGCGTCTGATTTTTCAGTGGCCGTTAATGGCGAGCCTGTTGCAGCTTATGGACTTAAAGAATCTAGTTCTTCAAGCAGCAAATCGCACCTTACAGTAGACAAAGATCAGACAATAATAATTTACTTCAATTTCTCGGCTAGCATGTTTGATAGCCCCTACACTTTTTATTATAAGGGTAAAATTCTTAGCCTAGGCAAAGCTGTAACATTTAAAACAACTTCGTAAAATATTTATCCAACTGCGTATGCGGAGCGACTAGAAAGTCGCCAGACCGCAGGAGGATAAGGCTATGCAAATGCCAAATTTTATTAAAAAGAGCCTACTAGAACTTCTGCAAGTTATTAAAACAAACGCTCTAGAATTAGAGACTCAACAAGCTAATCTACAACTTGAAATTGATCGCAGTAAAAAAATTACACTAAGCTGCGCACAACAAATTGGCGCAATTTTGGCTTGGCTGCAATGCCAGCCAGGGCAAAATTCTCAAAAACAAACACACAATCAACTCCAAATAAAGGAGGGGATTATGTACGAACGACTTAAAGGGCATAAGATTGAGTATCGGAAAGACGGCCGGTATCAAGCTCGCTTTTATGTTAACGGAGAACAAAAAACCATTTATGGCAAGACAAAAGAAGCTTGCTATAACCGCCTAAAAGAATCATTACAAGAAAATAAAATACTTGCAATTACTAACTCAAAAAAAATAACATTTCACACATATTGTGATATGTGGCTAAAAATTTACAAAAAACCAAAAATAAAACCAATTACTTTTAAAACTACATTTGGCATAGTTCAAAATCACATAAAAAAGCATATTTCTAATGTAGAAATTTCAAAAATGACGCCCATTTTAATTAACGAGGCTTTAACAAAAATAGATGGACGGCCCAAAGAGTATGCTAGCCAATATTTAAGAGAAATATTCAAACAAGCTTATCTTGATAATTTAACAAAAACTGATATCTCTGCAGGAATTACAAAGTATACACATAAGCGAAAAGAAGGCACCGCACTGAATCAACAACAAAGACGAACTCTTATTGAAACTTGTAATAATTTCGAGTATGGACACATTTTTTTATTTTATCTTTACACTGGATGCAGAAAAAGCGAAGGGCTAAAAACTAAAATTTCAGATATTGGCGATGATTACATTAGAATTCCAGGAACAAAAACAACTAATAGTGATAGAATTATACCAAAGTTTAAGGTATTGGTACCGATTTTAAACAGGATGCCAAAATCTGGGAAAACTTTATTTGGGATATCCGAGGCCACCATTAAAAGGCATCTGGAAGAACTTATAAAAATTTGTAAATTTAAATTTACTATAAAGGACTTACGCACAACCTTTGGCACAATGTGCGCAGAAACTGGAATTAATGAGGATGTAATTGCAAAATGGATGGGGCATACTACAACAAATACAACTAAAAAATATTATATTAAAATTCTAAGTGATTTTGAAAAACAAAACGCAAATATATTTGACACTCATTTTGACACTTAAAAAGTACGCAGCTTAAAAAGCTGAAAACAATATATTGTGTTTATTACTATGCCGTAACCACAATATATTGAAATTTTAACTAAAAGTCCCCCTCATAACCCGAAGGTCATAGGTTCAAATCCTATTCCCGCAACCAGAAGAACAAAAGTCCATTAGGGCTTTTTGTTTTGCTCAAAATTGCCCGTAGCCTATAACAAGAGGGTTATGTTAGCCCGGCTCCTCAGCCGAGCCGCAAGGCGACCGCCACGAGCAAACGGCTACTGTATAAAAATTTTTTGTTACGACAAAATATTTTTTAATTAAAAAATTAAAATTTGCAGCGAGTATAACCCGAAGGTCATAGGTTCAAATCCTATTCCCGCAACCACAGAAAAAATGGGCAATTGAGGCGGATTATTAAAGTTTTTCATAAAATTTTGACACTTATTTTGACACTTAAAAAATCTGTTGATTGTCTGTTTGTTA
>CAYTHL010000048.1:0-3106 GCA_964437615.1 uncultured Lachnospiraceae bacterium
AGTTAAAGCGCTGTTCGTTTGGGTTCCAGTCCACCGGGCAGCCGCGGCCGAAGTCCTCGACCTCCACTGAGCCGTCATTATAGCGTGAAATAATTATTTTGTCACCATAACCAGCTCTAGCCTCGTCTATCGCGTTAGAAATTATCTCAAAAACAGCGTGTTCACATCCCTCTATTCCGTCCGAGCCAAATATGACTGCCGGGCGTTTACGAACCCTGTCTGCACCTTTCAGTGATTGTATACTTTCGTTTCCGTATTCTTCGCGTTTCTTAGCCATTTTTCCCTCCGGTAATAAAAATCCAAATTATATTATATAACAATTTTTAGCGGTTTTCAATTATATTTATTGGCTAAATATAAAAAGCAAAAGGCCCTGAAAATTCAGGGCCTTTTTTAATGTAAATTTGTATTGGTTTATTTTCTTTTTAAAACAACTGCGCCCACAATAGCAACAACAACCACAGTGGCGGCCACATTTATAAAAGCAGGGGCACCAGTGTTGGGGTTCTCTTCTTTATCTGTCTTAACGGTCTCAGCCTTTTCGCCGCCGATTTCAATGGTCACGGTGTCGCGATAGACAGGTTTCGCGGGTTCAGCTTCTATTGTAACACTTTCGCCACTAGCGACTTTTTCGCCATTAACAGTAACATCTTCTTCAGACTCGTTCTTTACTGTTGCACCCTCGTTTGCTGTTATGCTTAAATTTTCAGAGGCCTTTAAAACAGTAATGACACCATTTTCACCGGCATTAATTTTCACAGTGTCACTCGAGGTTACTATAAACCCATTGCCATTATTAGCGTCTATTTTTATAACAGCGCTATCATCAACCACGTATTCTGAAACATCATAACTGAAAATACCCGCAGTAATTTCTATATCTCCTTGCTTGCTCTCATCCTCAAAGCCTTCATCTGTAAGCTCGGCAACAGGCCCCCCATAACAGTTTCCGCTTTTAATGTTGAACTTAACATTTCCGGTATAAGCACTATTTGTAACCGCGGCAATAGCATAGCCGTTGCTAGACGGGCCGTCTGCATTCGGGTTTTGGATAGTTGCCTCAGCAGTGGCCTCGATAAGCGCGCCGCCGCTAATATTGATGGTGCCGCTCTTGGCCTCTATTCCGCCGGTGCCTTTTATGGTTCCGCCATTAATATTAAGCGTGCCCTCCTGCGGGTGGTAAATAGCTAAGCCACTTTCAGAAGTGAGTGTACCACCTTCAATATTTATAACTGTTCCGGCATACTGGGTGAGGCCATTGCCTGCGATAGCAGCAGCTGTACTCGGAGCAGAGACTTCAATTTTACCTTTAACAGTAACGGTTTCATTGGTGCCGCTTCCAAAAACAGAAACGCCATAACATCTATTAGTGCTAATGGTGACATTTTCATCAATTACCAAGCCCGCGTCAACTTTATCACCTGTTCCATTATCGCCCACGCGAATTACAGAGCTAGTTTCTACAAGTGCTCCGCCTTCTTGGTGTGTGCTTTCCACCGTACCGTTTCCGGTGAGTGTAAGGGTGCCTTTTTTAACGTGAAACACCCGAACGTCTTCACCGGTGATTACGGCACCGTTTTGTAACACTACTGTTACATTTTTATCTATTGCAATTGTTTCTTTTACAGTGACATTTTGCGTAACAGTTACTGTTCCACCATCTTCCACAGATTCAATTGCACCTGCTAAATTAAAACTTCCATCTTCCGCCATTGCGACCACGCCAATACTGAGAATGAGCATTGCCGCTATCAGCATTGCCAAAAGTTTTTTCATTTTATAGCCCTCCTTAATTTTAAATTTGTTCTGACAAATTCTTACTATTAATTATATATTGTTATTTTACAAATATCAAGCGATATCTGTAAAATAATTTAATATTTTTATATATCGGGTTAAAATAATTAGTGAGGTGATATTCGTGGCTGAAAAAAACAGCTTTTCTTTTGATAATACGCAAAAATTCATAGAGCTCGGCTACAATATTGCATATTATAGAAAGCACGCTGGGCTTACCCAAGAACAGCTCGCCGAAAAAGTCGGTATCAGCCGTCAGCACATGGGCGCTATTGAAGCTCCGAACCTTTGCCGCCCGATTTCACTTGACTTTCTTTTTAACCTTGCAGAAGTTTTAGATGTTCCGCCGGCCAAGCTACTTACTTTCAGAGAATAAAAAGTGCCCCGCTTAAAGCGGGGCTTTAATTTTAAGTACTTTCTTTTCCACAGTCGGCTGCCCGAACTGTTCATACTATGAGGAAACAGTTACTATATATTTTACCCTACAAGAGATCAAATTTGTTTCTTGTTTTTAGGCAAAAAATAATCCCCTCTCGAATTACCAAAAATACAATTTAATAATTAACAGAATATTATTCAAGGCTTGCATAGATCTCATATGTTCCATCTTCGATGTTAATTTTGATGGACATATTGATTTCCCCTTTTGTTATTTCTTCATTAATGTAAACATCATTGCAGGAAAGAGCATATATGCCCGTTTGAGCATCTCCAATATACGGCATATAGTCTCCGCTTTCAAATTCTTCTTCTGTAATCCGTTTTATTATACTAACTATATAGCAGTCAGTATCAGCGACCGAGCTTACAAACTCTCCCTCCACCCAAAAGGCAGAAATTATTTCCAATGAGCCAGAGGTATCGTAGAGCATTATTGAAACAGAATCATCGCCTATTTCAACATCAATGCTACGTTTTTTGCTCACATTGTCGGTAAACGAACTAACTTTTTCTTTGCTTGAGCTGTAAAGCGCACCATCATTTCCATTCCCACTGAAATTTAAAAAATAATTCGCGAGTGACGCTTCAAGTATAAGTTGGTTATCTTCAATGGACTCGGTTCCATTCATAGAATCTTCTTCCTGCTCCCCACTAGCAGCTTCTGTAACACCGGTCCCTACCCCTTCGGCGTTTTCACATTCAGATACAGGTGAACTACTATCTTCCACCATTTTTGCCCAATAAAGCGCATAGTTGCTCTCCGCACTGCCGTCCTTAGAAACACTGACCTTTGCCCCGATTGTTATTAAAGGAATGCTTATACAAATAAGAATAACAGCAGCAGCTGCCGCAACATATTTTGTTCTGC
>CAYTHL010000049.1:0-2970 GCA_964437615.1 uncultured Lachnospiraceae bacterium
AGTTAAAGCCGATTTTAAAAGAGTCTAAGTTGAAAGTCGGTTGTTTTAACGAAAAGTTTTGGGGAATGGTTGAAATCAAGTCAAATCGTGATATTGACAATTTCACAATTCCAAGGGCTGCTCGTGGCGATTCTGCTTGGACAGAAGATTGGGATTTGGCTGTGCGCTCCTTTTCAAAAAAGCGTGAGGTCAACAAAATTGTCTTTACAGACGGAGAGCCTTGCCCGGGGACTATGCCAAAAGCCGACCTTAAAGGCACAAATGTTATTTGGCTTGTTTATAGCAACCGAGATTTTCATCCTTGTTGCGGAACGGTTATTGATGTTTATCCAAAAGATTTACAAAATATGGTTAATGCACAGCGCGCTGCGACAGGTCCAGAAATATTAATGTAATAAAAAATCACGAACGATTGCCCGCGATTTGATATTTAAATTACTTTCCCATTAGCTCGGCTCTTAGTTTCATCCAAAGTTTGCCAAGCCCATTTATGCCATCTCTATTTGGGCCTATTTCCAAAAACTATCTTTTGGAGAATCTTCACAAATAAGTAAGTTTCCCGTTTGTAACAATTTTGTTTTTACATACGGGTTTTGTTCAAGTTTTAGCCTAATTAAGTCTTCCATAAACTCTAATTTAATATCGTCCCAATCTGCCCTTTGTTTATCTTCGTTTGCATATGCACTTTTTTGAGCCTATTGTGCAGAATAACACTCAGTAATTTGCTTTGCAATTTCTGGCGTACTTTTTAAAAACTTATTAGCTTTATAGGCATATTCAACAGTAGAATAAAGCAATCCGTTATACAAAACTTTAAATGGTGAATAATTATCAAAAACAAAAAATTCTCTTGGATAAAACCCAAAAAACTCGTCAGATTTTTCTGCTAGCCAAGGGTCCCTATATTGTTTGATTTTAATCATAAAATATTAATCTCTATATATATGTATTGCTTTGGGCGCTGATAAAAAGTTTACTCGTCCGCGCCGGGCTGAGTGGTTGAGGCTGGCACAGCGTTGCCGCTATCTAACTTTAGTTTGCCTTCTACTATGGCTAATCTTTGATTAATTAGATTTAGGCTTTGGGTTAAAATTTCGGCACTTTGGTCTGGGTCTAGGTTAAATGTTGGCGGATTATCTGTAGAATTATACTGGTATTTTAAATTTTCTAACTTATTAAACATATGCAAGTTTTGAAGCGGATTTTGGCAAGCAAAAATTAATTTTACTATTTGGGTTTTAAAGGCGTATTTTAGGTTTGCAAACGGCAACCCGCAATGCGCAGCAATTTCTTCTATTTGTTCGTCTAGTTTGGCGTCCGAATGTCGCATGCGATACATTTTAAATGTGCCGTGAACATCTATGGGTTCGTTATCAAAATTGGTTACAGCAAGCCTAATAATATTATCTTCTGGAAATTCGTGTTCCGAACCAGAAATAATTGCACGATCTAGTAAAACCATTAGCATGGCGCTGTCTATTACTTTTAATATTTTGTCTTGTGTTTCTTGCGATACCTGCACATTTGCACTTTCTAAATTTTTCATAAGCCGCTCCTTTATATGGCAAAACATTTTGCTTTGTTATAAAAAGTATACACTTGTTTTTTAAATTTGTAAATACCCCTTTGCCAAATTTTTTATGGTTTGTCAAACATTTTATAGAAATTTTTTGAAATTTTTTAAAAAACTTTGAAAAAGGTAGTTGTTTTAGTAACATTGGATAGAAAAAAGTATACTACTTTTTAATAATTTTGTATATTGTACCACATAGGTTAAAATACTCAAAACAATTTTAAACACCAAAACATATTTTACTTTGTGACAATGCCGACGGCAAACAAAAAACAACTCAAACCATTGACGGAATAACTTGCAAAGCCATAAAAGTTGAAAACAAAATTTACGTTTATGGCAGAGAACAAACACTATAAAAAGAAATAAGGCCAACATAAAAGGTTGACCTTATTTTTATGCCTTATTAAAAGCTATTTCTCACACAAGATAGATTAAATTAGCCCAACTGGGATTAGACAATTTTTGTCATCTATAGGATAAAGTTTATCTATTAAGCAAATAATTCCGCCATTGTTTATCTTTTTGCCAAGTTTTTGTAGCACTGCAAACTTTTGCAAATCTCTTTTGTTTGGATTTGCCGAAAGTTTTATTTCAAGTGGAGTTAGTCCATCAAAAGTTTCGAGAATTATGTCAACTTCGTATTGGTCAAAATCTCTGTAAAAATAAATACTTGGAGCTTGTGGCAAAAGTTGATATTTAATTTTTAGTTGGTTCATCACATAATTTTCAAAATATGCGCCCGCAAAACTGCTAACCTGCAAACTCTCTTTGCTAGGAATTTTTGCAAGATATGCACAAAGTCCTGTATCATAAAAATACAACTTTGGAGTTTTGGTCAATCGTTTGAGCGTGTTGTTAAAATATGGTTCAACAAGATAAACAATGCCAAACCCCTGCAAGACATTTAACCATTCCTTTGCGGTCGGTTGCGAAATGTCGGCAGCATTTGCTAAATTTGCAAAATTGACAACGCAAGAAGTTTGCGAAGCACAAGCAACAAGAAATTTTGAGAATTTGACAGTGTCTGAAATCTTGCCAAGTTCCATAACGTCTCGCATAAGGTAAGAATTTATATAAGAATTGAAATAAATTTCTCGAGAGCCACTATCAATTTGGCAAAGTTTTGGCATTCCGCCAGTATAAATGTATTCAAAAACATCATTTATCTCAAGTGGTTGAGAAATTTTGATGTTAGAAAGACTTTCAAAGCTAAAATTTGTTGCAATATCGTGGTTACTGCCCAAAATTTCTTGGTGCGTTAGTGGATACATATTCATAATGCCTATTCTTCCCGCAAGCGACTCGCTGACATTTTTCATTATGTTATAACTTTGAGAGCCAGTAAGCCAAAATTCGCCCGCTTTTTGATTTGCGTCTGCCATAATTTTTATTTG
>CAYTHL010000050.1:0-1427 GCA_964437615.1 uncultured Lachnospiraceae bacterium
CTAAGCATTTACCTTACGGGGACAACAAAGGTTGTTTCTCACACCTATGAATATGGTTTGCAGACATTAGCTGACGGCAGCGATTCTAAATATTTTTGCGAAGTGCAGCTTTATACGAATGCTAACAAAAACGGAGTTCTTTGTTTTGATGTTAAATTTAACTACTTGCTGGACGAAAATCAAACTGACTTTTACAGCCAAGGCATGCAATATGTTGCTACATCTGAAAATGTAACAAATATTAATTTTGAGGTCGCAAACAAAAGTACCGACATTACAACAAATATTGTTGGCGGGGCCTGGTTTTGGAAAGACGAATATCATTACAGGTACGCCGACAGATATCCAACAAATGTAAAAGTTTTCAACTATGCAAGTGGCAACGATTATACCGATACCATTGAGTCAACTAATCCGCTTATTGATGATGCAACTTTTAAAATTCAAATTGGATCAGACCTATACCTAATGAAATTTGCCTCAGAAACGGCAAAAAAATCCGAAGATTTTGAGGCTTTAGATACTAAATATTTTATGGGGAGCGAATACAGCAAAAGTAATCTCTGGGAAAATTGGTATAGGTATTATTCCCGCCTAAATATTTACGAGTTTATGTACATTTTGTATAGCGCTATAAATTCCGGAACCTTGTCTTACGGGGTTGACCATGCAATAGTGTTTGAGTTTGGCGACCTATTTGACTACTACAAATACAATGAAGAAACACAAAATTATGACAGCGAAAAGGTCGACACCACTGCCAAAAGTAAAATTATTGAAGACATAAAAACATACATGGCTATAAAAGTATCCATAAACGAAGACGGTATTACAAAAGCGAGCCAAAGTTTGTTTAACTGCGTAAACGGATTGAGCACTTACAACACAACGGACGACTATTCTACTCTTGAATATTTTGTTGGTAGAACTGTTATAGAAGTGACAATCAACGATTGCGTGCTAGTTTCGACAGACACAGAAAATGTCTTTGCGTTAGCCTTATCAGAAGCCTTTGTAGAATACTACACACCTTACAAAGATGCAATTGTCCTTAATATAAACATAGACCCAGACTACTTTACAAGCTTAGGTGTGACACTAAGTGGGTTTACTTTGGACGGTTTGGCCGGCTTTGCTATATATCAAAACAATTTGGGGGTGGTGTAAATGTTTTCTTTCTTGTTTGATTCAAAATGGATTTATGTTGCCATGGTGCTTATTGCAATCGTCGCCTGCGTTTACATTTGCTTTAAATTTAAAAATGGAAAAATAGTAATAGCTTCTTTTTTGGCAATTGCCTTACTAGGTAGTGCTGTTTACAGCTACACCTATATTAATAGCTATTATTCTGCAAGGGGCGGCATTCACGGCCTCATAACTGGCGTTAAAGAAACAAATGAAGTTGTGGTTACAAACACCTCGTTTGA
>CAYTHL010000050.1:1527-2947 GCA_964437615.1 uncultured Lachnospiraceae bacterium
TCATAACTGGCGTTAAAGAAACAAATGAAGTTGTGGTTACAAACACCTCGTTTGACTTTTACAATGTTGAACTTTTGGCAACGGGGCAAGAAGATGAATATGCCGCAACTTATATTACTCAGGATGTTTTTGAACTAGATACAAGTAAATGCTATGTATTAACAGTCAATGGCAGCCCTTGCCAATACACCGAAAACAGTTACGATTATGTAAAAGCAGAATACAAATACAATTTCTATAACACTGGCCTTGAGGTAACACAAAGCGATTCTTTATATTTCACGATAGCTTTTTATAAGACAAGCACCGTTGTTATAGTAAGCACAAAGGGTGGGGCTTCGGCCGTTGCAAAATGGCACTATTATTTTAAGAACAACAATTTTACTTTAACAATAACACAAGTTGACAATGTCTATTTTGGCGAAAGTATTGCTAACATTCAAGACTTAAAAACAGTGCAGTTATATATTTTTGACGAACTTTACAAGACAATTTATATGATGGCCGGGACAACATGCGTCTTACCTATAATTGAAGAAGAATATTTTACAATTAGTACTTGGCAAAGAGAAAATGATAGCCAATTAACATCTGTTATGGTAAAAGAAGATATAACTTTAAACGCAAATATAACCTATAAAGCAAGTTTAACTGATATTTCCGGCCGTGTTATTCTGGCGAACGGAAACTATATAGCAACTGTTAACGATAATAACTTGTTAACAACGACCTTCTATATTACAACCTCAAGTGACTATATAATTCAAAGGCTTGGATCTTTTGGTTTTAGCAAAGGCACGACGAGTGTCAGCTCATATGGCTGGAAGCCTTTTGCAACCTTGCCAAATGATCAAATAGTATATTCGTGCTATACAAATGACGGAATTTTGATATACGATCCGGCAACTCGCTCTATTACCAAAATTGCCGATACTGGTGCAGCGATAAAGACTTATGTGGAGTTGTCAGACGGGACCTACATGTTAGGTACATGTGATAAATATTTGTTTGGCGGCGTAGTAGATGATTCTGGCGCAGTATACGTACACTACAATCCTAGTTTAATTTCAACCGATTTTCTAATTGTTGATGCGCTAGATTATTCTAGTTCTCTTTGTCTTATGTATACCTTTAGCAATTGTAATCAATTAATCGCAACAACACCTGAATCTGGCAAATACAGAATAGTATTTTTTTACAATATAACTACACAAGAAACATCTTTATTGATGGATACATATGCTTACACCATACAGTCCCAGACTGGAGATTCTGTTACTTTAATTGAGTCTAATGGGGAAATAACCGTAACTATTAATTGCGATGGTACATGTAAAGTGTCTTAAATAAGGAGGGAAAAATGACAAAGAAAGAAATTCAAGAAAAAATTGCCGAGGCCGAAAAAGCCGTGGCTGATAAA
>CAYTHL010000051.1:0-2914 GCA_964437615.1 uncultured Lachnospiraceae bacterium
TACTGTTTAGTCCTTTATCGAACCGAATAACCACTCTGTCTTTTCGATTTAATGCCCCGTCCGCAATGTCAATGTCAAGGCTTATCGGTGATGTGCTTACTACTGATTTTCCGGCAAAGGCCTCATTGTTTATCCAAGCTATCCCTGTTCCAATAGTAACTTGCATATTCCCGGTTATAGAAATAGCAAAGTTATTTTCGGATGAGTAGACACCGCTTGTCCTTGTGCAAAGGTAAGTTTCTGCATTTTCAGCGTTATAATCAATACCATTAAGCGGATATGTAATAACAGCCATTGTTACCTCCTTATCATCGGTGTGCCAAATTCAAGCTCTACTTCGGTTTCGTTTCGTTGGCTCGTCATAGTAAAGCCTGTAATTCTTGTTACAAGCTTTACTCCTATATCGTCAATAATACAAGTGATTATATCGCCAAGCTCAAATCGTTTCCCAAAATCATCGCTTTTTACTTTCGCACTTATATTTTTTATAAACAGTTTTTCGGCCAACTGTTCAAGGCCGTAATTTTCAAGGCGCTTTTCATAATCGGCTTCAGTTTCGCCCTCTTCCAGCTGAATGCTTCGAGCATCGACATAAAGCTCACGCCTTTCTGCTCCTGCACTTGCTGTATCACCTACAGTTACAGTTATCCTGCTTTCGCCTTCCCCTGTTCCGGCAACCACAGCAACGTTTTTATACTCATTATCTGTTTCGGAATAAACAACTTCGGCGAGGTTTCCAAACTTCGTGGCAAAAACAAGGTTCTTGTTTTCTTCTGGTCTATAAATTTCAAAAAGAAGTTTTTTGTTTTGCCGGTCAAAGCGAAAAATAAAACCCGCGTCTATTTCTTCTGTTATCTCTTGGCAGTATTCAAGCAAGCTTTTATCACTTATTTGACGTGTAAATTTATCAGCTATCCCCGAAACATTTCCAAGTTCCACTTTTGGCCAAGGCGCCATTGTAGAAACAAGAGTTCTGAGAGCCGTTTCTGCCACTTCATTATCAATGACGTCTGTTGAAACCCTTTCTTTTAAAATATTCACTGCTGGAAAACCGTTGGCAACAATTTTCCCGTCAGAAACCTGGACGGAACGAATTATGCAAAGAGTTTTAAAATCGTTCCGCCCTATGTAGTTCCCGACCTTTAACAGATCTAAAAGTGCATTTTTTTGCTGGATTTCTACTTGAAACTTGCCTACTGTGTTATATCCTTCATTCCAAACGAGAGATACCCAAGTGCTTAACTCTCCTATTCGGTCAAGATTGCTGTTGTAAATATTAAATTCCTTCATAAACACCCACTACCGCGTCATTAAAGGTTATGGACGTTATAAGCTGATCCTCTCCTTCATCAGCAGAGGCCCTTATTATGTTATCGCCGACATGCATAACCATTAAATTGCTATCTTCATCAAGAATAGAAAAAACGTCTGTCACTACACCACCGATTTCTTTTTCAACAATAAGGCGGCCGCTTAAACGATAAACCACAAACTTATCATCCTGTGTAACTGTCGTGTTAAGTTTTAAAAATTCTTGGGTCTCAACGTTTATAATGCTTGGATTTACTGTTGTTGTTTTGCTTCTAAATTCAAGCTTATAATAGCTTTCAACTTCTCCATTATTTATACAATTTATAAATGCGCTTGGATTTGCAACACCGAAAGTATGAGGCTCCGAATAATTAACAGGAAATCTAAACGACGGTTTATAGTCTCCTACGGTAAAGCTATTAATATTAACGCTCTGCCAGTATGGATATGGGGCCGTTAAAACAAGCTCAAATTTCGGATCTTTTTTCTCAACGGTTATAATGGGTGTTTTGCTGACAACACAGTCTACAAAAAATTTATTTTCGAATGTCAGTCTTCCGCTTTGCATTGGCGCGAAGGCCAACAAAAGACGTTTTTTGCTTTCGTTGGCCTCGCCTAAAAGTCTTCCGCTTATTTCAAGCGTATTACTGCCAATTGACAGGTTCTCTACGGTTTCGCCCACTTGGTTAAAACCCTGCGAAAGTGAAACATCAACATCTATCCCCGTAAGACCATCAATATCAAACAAATTTCCGTAAGTGTAACCGAAATAAAATGTTTGCCCATCTTCGTTTTCAAATTTTGCAGTATACATTTACTGTAACATCACCGCCCTTTTTTGCTGATACATTGCTTCTTTCATAAGGTCTGCGGCGGACTGTTCTTGTGCATATATATTTTGTACAATGGTATAAGCGCCTGCGGTACTTTGGCCCCCCAAACCGTTGCTTGTGTTTTTTGTTGGTATTTCATCTTGGAAAGGTAAGTCAAAGCCATCAAAGCTGGCACCAAATAGGGAAGCTATTCCGTTTATCGCCTTGTTAACCCAATCTACAATATCATTAACCGCGCCTTTTATGGCCGAAGCGGCTGACTCCCATGCACTTTCAAAACCTTGTTTGAATTTGTCTACAAGATTTGCACCGGCATCTTTAACATCTCCAATAACATTTTCTATGCCTTCTTTAATTTTCGCAATAAACTCTTTACCACTATCTAAAAGCTTGGGTGCATTTTCAATTAATGCATTGAGAAGGTCCATAACAATTTGAAGAGCCGCTTTAAGGATTTTAGGAATGTTAGATATAAGGCCTTCGGCAAGCATTACTATTAATTCAATAGCTGCAGTTATTAGCTCTGGTGCATATTCAATCAGTTTATTTACTAAATTTTCAATAATTACTGGGGCTTGCTCTAACAAAATCGGCAACGCCTCAATAAGTCCCTGCACTAAAGCAAATATAAGTTGTATCGCAGCATCAATTAATAATGGTAAATTTTCTATGAGCGCTTCCACTATAGTTGTAATAGCGCTAACAGCCGCCGGTATAAGTGTAGGGAGATTTTGCGTTAATCCATCGACAAGCATTAAAATTATTTGAAT
>CAYTHL010000052.1:0-2823 GCA_964437615.1 uncultured Lachnospiraceae bacterium
GCGATTTTACGAGGGGAAGCACGAACTGCATAATGTCTTTAATGTAGGCGCGTATAGTTTCTTCTTTGTCGGGTAAATTCGACGGCACAAGGTATTCGTGTATCTCGTTTCTGTAAGCGGTGGCGAGGTCGGTTAAACACGGTACGGAAAATTCCGCGTTGTTAATAAGCTCCGTCGTGTCATATTTGACGGAGCCGCAAAATTCGCATTTACTTTTTAAGTCGTAAGTTTTAACCCCGTCGATAACACGGGTTTTCCATTCCTTGCCGCACTTCGGACAAACACAATAACCCTTTTTCGGCAACAAAAACTTTACAATGTCTAACCGCTCTTTAATTGTCTGTTTCAAGCTTTCCATATCATTTACATTAGGGGTTGTTTAGGGGTTGTTTGGGGGTTGTTTGGTTTTTTTCTTGCGTTCTGATTACCTTACTACTTCCTATGACTTTGAATAAGTTAAGATACAGCGGCAACCTACGTTGTTTTCGGCTTTCGTAAAATCGCCTGGGAAGCGTGCGAAATCCCCGTCATACGTTGTAAACACTCCGTCTGCGGGAACGGACTTCCCCTCCAAATAGGCGTGGGTCGCGCGTACTTTGTCATCACCTACCGTAACCCACTGTTTACTAATCGCCACTCGCGACTGTTTTGCATAGTCGTAGCACGCCGTGTTGTAAACCCTATGCACTTCGCTTTCCATAAGCGTTTGGAGTGCGGTTAAATCTCCCTCGGTGTAATACTCTTTGAACTTGTCGAATATCCCTACGCCGTCATACTTGTAGTCGAGAGCCGCCGCCAGCCGTTCCGTGTCTTCTTCTGTGCTTTCATCATCTTCGCCGAGTATATACGCCGCGCCCTTAAAGCCCTCTTCATAAGCATCTATAAGATAGTCCGTAAACTTGCCGACCGCCTCTTCTTCCCCGCTTTCGGCAAACACAACTTGTCTGAAATTGTCCAACTCATCAAAGAGCCTTTTATACCGCTTTATTACAGTTTCCATTTTTAGTCCCGCTTCATTATTGTGTAAATGCTTTTGCTAAATCTTCTATGATTTGATGTAAAACCCTGTTTTGCAATTCATTCCCACTGTCATCCAAAAAACAAAACTTTATGTGTAACAACTCATGCACAAGCGTTTTCTCATAATTAAACGCAGTTATGCGCTCATTATAACATTCAGGTTTAAGAATACGTATAGCGGCGGTTTTATTTACTTCTTGCCATACACATTCCCCCGCAACATATTCCAGTTCCATCTCATCGGGTAAACAATTATCGCGTAAATCTATAACCCAATCCGTCAACCCCAACCGTTTTTGCCATTTTGCTAAAAGTTCCTTATTCCCCATTTATATAGCTCCCCTTTTAATAGCCGTTTATAAAACAAACAAAAAGCACGAAGTTCCCCGCCGCCCGTTAAGGCGGTTATTGCAACTCCGTGCTATCGGCTTATCACCGTTATTTGATTTTTACACTATTTTACACCAACCAACCCACTCTTGTCAAGATATTTCTCTTAATTTCCTACCGCCTAATTCCTATCATTATGATTTATCTCTTAAAAATACCCCCCTAATTTGCCCCCACAAACCGCAAAATACTTCTCCGTGAGGAATTATCGGGAAATTCCCTAAAACCCCGCAGAATTGAAATCTACCCCCCTTAAACGCGATTTTACAACTAATTTCTGTATAGATAATTAGTTAAAGTTAGTTAAACAAATATAATAGACAGATATATTAAAAATTATAATTAGATAGAAATAAATGTCTTTACTTAATTGTGTTTTTGTTTTTAGATAGATATAGAGGTTACACCCCCGTTTTTCGTGCCCTCTCGTAAATTCCCCGCGGGCACCCCCCCTAACGGGTATAAACGGCCAAAAAAACAGCCGTATAAACACAGCTATTTAATAAACGGTCGTTTTTTTGAAGAAATTAAAATAAAATTGCTATTTATAGTATATATACTAACAACTATTCGTAAAATCTTTATTTTACGAATAAAAACACTCATTTATAATATACTTAAAAATAGTATATATACAATAATAATAACTAATTACAATAATAGTATATATACAATAATAATTATAAATAATACTAACTATAATTATAATACTATTCCTAAATACTAACAATAAAGAAGAATTAAAAGAAAAAGAAAGTAAAGAAAGAAAAAGAAAAGCAAGAAGAAAGGCGGGCGCGTGTATGTCGTCCGTCTTATTTGCTTTGCTTGCCTTGGCCTTAGTCCGTCGAGGTTTGGCTCTCCTCGGCGCTTCCACTCTCCGACGGGGTGACGGGGGCGGCGTTTAGCCGTTCCATAGCTTCCCGCCAAACTCGGGCGGGCGTTGTGTTATGCGCTTTCATCGCTTTGCGGTCGGCTTCCGCCTGCTCCGCTGTCAATGTAATTGAAATTGTTTTTTGTGTTTTACTTCGCTTATTCTCATAATATTTTTTTTGTGCTCGGATAAGCGCTTCGCTGCGTGACATATTCCAACCGTCCTTTTTTGCTTTTCATTTTATCACGCCTCCGCCGGAGTTGTCAAGCGTTTATATAAAATTTATATATCAAAAAAAGCAAAAAAAATCTAAAAAAATATAGAAAAGTTTTATAAAAACCCTTGACAAGTATATATAAAAGTGCTATAATATACTTGTAAATGAGGTTAGGAAATAACCGAAAGCGGTAAAACGCAAATAAAAATTTTATGAGGTGTAAAAGCGATGAAACAAATAGACATTGAACAGCTGAAACAGATACAAACTAAAATGCTTTTAGGGCTTGCCCTTTCTGCGTTTGAACAGGCGTATTATACGCTTT
>CAYTHL010000053.1:0-2727 GCA_964437615.1 uncultured Lachnospiraceae bacterium
GGTCGTGGGTTCAAGTCCCACCGTTAGCTCCAAAAATATAATGGTTGGTTCGTTCCTGCACCAGTTAATTGTTACCTGCTGAAATGACGCTTTAGCTTACGCTACAGCTTATTGCATCGGTCGTGGGTTCAAGTCCCACCGTTAGCTCCAATGTGTTAACAAAAATCGTTTTAATAGCGGCAAAATGGTCTAAAAGGCTTGACTTGCCGCTTTTTATATATTAAACTAAATCCATAATTATTTTAGAGGGGCTATTATGGAAGAAAATATTTCTAGCGAAGTAGACATCAGGCGTCAAAAAATTGACGAACTTAAAAAGGCGGGCGAAATTCCGTACAAAGAAAAGTTTGAAAGAACTTGCACCATCGCCGAAGCGCGGGGCAAAATTGGCCAAAAAGTCAAAATTGCTGGCCGCATTGTTTTTAGGCGAATCATGGGCAAGTTTGGTTTTTGCCAAATTAGGGACGTGTACGACAAAATTCAAATTTCAGTTGGCCGCAACGAGCTTAGCGAAGAAGACTATAATTTCTACAAAAAAATGATAGATATTGCCGACTTTATTGGGGTTGAGGGCGAAGTCTATACAACTCAAACTGGCGAAATTACTGTCCGTGCCGAAAAAATTACCTTGCTTAGCAAAACGCTAAGGCCGTTGCCCGAAAAATTCCATGGTATAGCCGATACCGAAATCAAATATCGTCAGCGTTATCTAGACTTAATCACTAGCGAAGACAGCCGCAAAATTTTTATCACTCGCAGCAAAGTGGTTAGTTTTATTCGCCGCTACCTAGAAGACAACGGCTTTATAGAGGTTGAAACTCCAATTTTGCAAACCAGTGTTTCTGGTGCAAGTGCAAAGCCGTTTTTCACTCATCACAACGCATTAGATATAGAGTGCAACTTGCGTATCGCCACCGAATGCTATCTAAAACAGTGCATCGGCGCTGGCATCGACCGCGTCTTTGAGCTTGGCAAGGACTTTCGCAACGAGGGCATAGATACAAGCCACCTTCAAGAGTTTACGCAGGTAGAATGGTACGCAAGCTACTGGAATTTTGAAGACAACATTGCCTTTTTCAAAAAACTTATGGTAGATTTGCTAAACACTTGCCTAGGCACCACCAAAATTAATTATCAAGGGCAAGAGATAGACTTTGGCGGCGAGTGGCCCCGCATAGACTATGTAGCAAAAATGCGAGAACTGCTTGGCTGCGATTTCTTAGACATTACCGATGTAGAGCAGCTAAAAGCCATAATCGTGTCTAAAAATTTATTTACTTATGCCGATTTGGAGGAGTGCAAAACTATCCGCACATTAATAGACTACGTTTACAAACGCAAAATTAGGGCAGACATTGTTAACCCAACCATTTTGTACAACTATCCAGCAAGTTTAATCCCCCTTGCACGCCGTAACGATAAGGACGACCGCATTATAGACGTCTTTCAAGTTGTGGCGGGCGGCGCCGAACTTGTAAAGGCTTATAGCGAGCTTGTAGACCCAATTGTTCAACGCCGCACCCTAGAATTGCAGTTGGAAGAAAAGAAAGCCGGCGACGACGAAACTATGGATGTAGATGAAGACTTTTTGCTGGCCATGGAACACGGAATGCCGCCAATCTCGGGGCTGGGCTTTGGCATAGACCGTTTCTTGCAATTTATCTTTGACTGCCCAAATATCCGCGATGTAGTGCTATTTCCAACAATGAAATAAATTTTAATCACGCAAAAGCCTTATTTTAAAACGCCTAACAAAAATATAGAAAGCGCAAATTAAAATTAAGGCTTTTTGTTTTGTAAGAATTTTTTCTACAGCAATTAAAAAACCAATAAAAAACACCCAATTTACTTGACAAATTTTGCCAGGGGGGGGGTAATATATTTATATATCTTATTAAAAAAATCACTAATTATGAAAAAAAATTTTAAAAAGACAATTATTTTGCTTGTATTGATTTTTATTTTACTATTATCCGCAATCCTTATTGTTGCAATGGTTGCAAATAAAGGGGATAATGAAGAAGAAAATAAAAACACCCCAAACGATAATAAAATTTCAGATTATAATATTTCATTTAATAGTTGCGGCGGGAGTGCTGTTGTTAGTTTTTCTGTTAACGAGGACGGCACACTTCAAGAACCATCTGCGCCAACAAAGGAGGGGTACGAATTTGCTGGCTGGTTTGTGGACGGATGTTACTCACAAACTTTTGATTTTTCCGCACCGGTTGAGAATAACCTCACGCTTTATGCAGGTTGGATTAATTATAATGATTTTATTGTTAGTGAAAGAGATGGGGACAAAATTGCACTATATGTTGGCGGGGACGCAAATGTTATTGTTCCAAGCGAGATTAATGGCGTTCAAATAGTTGGGATTGGTGGGTTTAGTTCAAATCCTTATATAGTTAGCGCAACCATTCAAGATGGAATAACAACAATTTTAGATGAAGCATTTTATGATTGTTCGGCTCTTATGACAGTAACCTTGCCAAACAGTGTGAACAAAATTGGTGTGCGAGCATTTCAATATTGCAACAAACTAATTGAAATTTGCAACGCATCAAATCTCTCGCTCAATTTAGGTTCGGATGAAAATGGCTACATAGCATATTACGCAAAAAATATTTATTCGCCGTCATTTGGAACAAGTAAGATTTATGCAAACGGAGATTATTTGTTTTATGCAAACAACAATGAAGTTTGGTTGTTAGACTATTTTGGCAC
>CAYTHL010000054.1:0-2535 GCA_964437615.1 uncultured Lachnospiraceae bacterium
TTGTTTTATTTAACTTTTTCTTAGCTAACTGTTGCACTTAGTTTGACAATTCAGTGTGATTTTGCCGGTTGCGGGAAGTTAGTGCGGTTCGCCCGCCTGCGGAGCGGGAGAACGAGCGCGGAGCGCGATGTATGCCCGCGCAGGGTCACCAAACAAGTAACAAAGTCGAACTTTTCACAATTATGGAATCGGCTTTGTTTTTTGTGCTTTAATACGCTTTTGGCGCCGCGAAGCGGCGCGCTTGTCAAGACAAGCTCACACCTAACTGCCATTATGTACTTTCTCTCACCTTTACGGCGTGTTCAATTTTATCAGCACAACGGGCTAAATCATTTTTAATTTCAAAATCCCAAAAGCGCAATACAGCCCAACCTTGCTCAATTAAAAACTGTGTAATTTCAAAATCTCTTTCCATATTCCGTTCAATTTTTTCAATCCAAAAATCTTTATTACTTTTTAATCTGCTCTTTATTTCATCAAGGTTATAGCCGTGCCAAAATTCACCGTCAATAAATACTGCAATTTGTTTTCTTAAAAATACTAAATCAGGCTTGCCGTATATATAAGCACAATTTTTACGGTAACGCAAACCACGCCGCCAAAGCTCTTTTCGTAATAAAATCTCAACGCCTGTGTTTTTAGATTTTATCATTGACATATTATAACTTCTCGGCGACATACCATCGGGGTGTTTTGTTTTCTTCTTACTCATAATTAGCCTTTTAATCTATTAACATTATAACATAAAAATATGCTATTTGCAAAGCAATAAATGTGACTTAAAGTCCGTTGTTAGAAAAGTCACAAAATAGTATAATTATTTTTAAAGCGAGGTACACAAATGGACATAAAGCAAGCAGTCGGAAAACGTGTTAAAGAATTGCGTAATAAACTCGGTATTAGTCAGGAAGAGTTAGCCGATAATGCGCAACTTGACAGGACTTACATAACAAGCGTTGAATGTGGAAAACGAAACATTTCCATTGTTAATATAGAAAAGCTGGCTAACGCACTAAATGTTAGCCTTGCAGAATTTTTTACGTTTTAAGGGGAAATACAAATGACTTCACTTTTATTGGAAGAACTTTATAAGAAGTACAATATTGCAAACTTAACTTATGGCACAATTCACGATAAACTGGGTGATGCCTACGAAGAATTTTGTGTAACAATATTATCTGACAGCGAAAATTTGAATAAAGCAAAAGCTAATGAAAAGCCTACTGCTCTTGATTACGAAGTATATTTATCAATTTTAAATTGTTGCGGTATTACTGATTTTACTAATATTGAGAGCATATCAGCAACAAGTAAAATTCCGCACAGGCAGTCACACGGATTATCCAAAACCGACGTTATAATTACTGTTACATACATTAACAGTCAGGAAAATAAAATTGCTATGAGCTGCAAGCAAAGCTACGTTTCTAAAATGGCGTTTGCGGAATTTGACGTCGAAACTATTTGCCGTGAAGTAGGTATTTCCGATGAACGGCTTAAAGCGTTAATGTTAAAACACCAAACCGACAAATCGGCAAAGTATTTTTCTAACGCTGAAAAAGCAGAACTCCGCACCCTTTTAGAGCCTATCAGGGAAAATTTTGTGCGTTGGGTTATAACTGGTAGCCCTGACAAGAACCCTACTGATATTGTTTACCCGACTGTTATTGTTAAATTTAAGTTGAAAAAACCTGCAAATAGGTATGATATTAAGGTTAATAACGGCGATTTATCTTTAACTTCGTTTGGTGCAGTTACAGTTGAAGACTACATACACTCAATCATTTACGATAAAAAAGGTAACGTTAGAAAAGGCGGCTTCGGTACAGGGCTTTCTTGGACTTATGCAACAGGTTCGGGCGGCTTTAAAATTCAGTTTAAAGCATAAATATTGTTGACTATAAGCAACATAAAGTTTATAATGTAACTATGTACAGAGTTTTCTTTGAAGAACCTAACGCAAAGATACTTTATGGCAACACGTTAACAACAAAATTGATTGAGCCTGAAAGTATTGATTTAATAGTAACTTCACCGCCTTACAATTTAGATATTAAATATAAATCAAGCAGTGACAGATTGCCTTATGATGACTACTTATCTTTTACTAAACAGTGGCTTAAAAAAGCATACCAATGGCTAAAATCTGACGGTAGAATGTGTTTAAATATTCCGTTAGATAAAAATAAAGGCGGGCATCAAAGCGTTGGGGCTGATATTACTGAAATAGCTAAAAAAATAGGTTTTAAATATCATTCCACTATTATTTGGAATGAGGGTAACATTTCTAAATCATCGGCTTGGGGGTCGTGGTTAAGCGCTTCCTGCCCTTACGTTATAGCCCCTGTTGAGCTTATACTTGTACTTTATAAGGACAGTTGGAAGAAAACGAGCGGTTCAAAAAAATCTGATATTGTAAAAGATGAATTTGTAAACTGGACGCAGGGCGTATGGTCGTTTAGCGGTGAAAAGAAATCTAAAATCGGTCACCCTGCGCCATTTCCTGTGGAATTACCAAAACGCTGTATAAAACTT
>CAYTHL010000055.1:0-2511 GCA_964437615.1 uncultured Lachnospiraceae bacterium
AGAACAAAAGCTCTTGATTTTGCTGCTAATATTGTAAAAATGTATGAGAGTTTTTACTCAAAAAGTGTTTGTTTTGTAGTGTTATGCCACACATAGTACCCCATATTTTAAGGGTTTGTGGCGGTTTATAGGTTAATTTCCTGTTATAAAGATGCGGCTAAAAAAACGTTAGTTTTGTTTAAATTTTAGATAACAATGTCGTCTACGCTTTTAACTACGCTAAAATATACAAGGTCGCTTGTTAAAAGACCCTCTTTAATATAGCTATCTAACTGTTGCAGCAATCCATCATAAAAGCCGTCAATATTAACAACGGTGATGCCGCAACTATGCTCACCTGAACGGCTGGTTTCGTTGCAATAAAGCAGCTCCTCTAGGGTGCCAAGCCCGCCCGGCATGACGATAATTTGGTCACAGTTGGTAATGGCTTGCAAGCGCGCCGCCTCACCCTTGGTTTTTGTGGCGTCAAAATTGTTTTTGCCGACCATTTTGCAGAGCGCAGGGGAATCAATATCCCAATAATTTTCTGGTATAAAAAACTTAGGATCCTTGCGAGTTTCCAAGTATCCGGCAAGAGTTTCGCCCATTAGCCCCATGTTAGAGCCACCTTGCACATATTGCACATCTGGGTTTGCCGCCAAAATTCGGCCAAGCCGCTTTGCTTGAATATTTATGTTGTTATTTTTTGCAAATTTCATGCCTTCGCACACAAAAACTCGTTTCACTGTTAGCCCCCTACTGATAATTTATTCTCTAATTATTATATTTTACAAGCCTAATAAATGTTTGTCAAACAAAATACAAATATCTGCTACTTTTTGTTTAAGCTGGCTTATTGCCTAACTGCGAAAATAATGTAAGTCCAAAATCACGCCGCACACATAGGTAATTTTTACCGCACATACGCACGCAAAAAACGCATTTATTGCCAATATCACGCCGCAAAAAACGCAATACTTGCCGTAAGCACCACTAAGACAAAATTAATGCTTGCCGCAAGTATACTGGCAAAAATATTAACCAAATTTTCGGCTTTTTTTGACCCCAATTTTGACCCCAAATTTGACCCCAATTTTGACCCCAAAAAATCGGCAAAATATTGACAAAAGCCATTTTTTGGCAAAAAAATAGCGAGAGGCGCAAACTCTCGCTTTGCCAGATATTTTCTAGCATTCCGGCGTTTTTTTAAGCAACTTGTTGGCTGGGCTGGCAGGATTTGAACCTACGAATGCAAGAGTCAAAGTCTTGTGCCTTACCACTTGGCGACAGCCCAATAAATTGTGGGGTGGAATGTGGGTTTCGAACCCACTACCTCTGGTGCCACAAACCAGCGCTCTACCAACTGAGCTAATTCCACCATCTGGTGTGCTTGAAGAGATTCGAACTCCCGACCCTCGCCTTAGAAGGGCGATGCTCTATCCAACTGAGCTACAAGCACATTTTTGGAGCGGGTGATGGGAATCGGACCCACGCGACCAGCTTGGAAGGCTGGGACTCTACCATTGAGCTACACCCGCAAATTAAGTTTTTTGTTTGCATTTGCAATTGTTTATGTATTGCAAATGCCAGTTGGGCAACATCCAACGTTTGGTAGCCCTCAAGGGTCGTCCGGCGCCAATCACAGATTGGCTTACGCTTTGGCTACTCGCCGTCTACCAGAAGGCTCGTTTAACGCGTCGCACCATTGAGCTCTCGCCAGTGCGTCACATGCTGCCCTCATATTTAGCCGCATGCTTTTTTTATCATGCGACCGCATCTATCTGTCAGCATGTTCCTTTCCTCACAAACTTTTGCTAAAACTTTGCGAGAACCCCGTTTGCTTAGGTCGCACACGAAGATTTTTGCTTCAACTGCCTTTATAGCATTTGGTAATGCACGAATAATATTAGCACAACAAAGCTGGGTTGTCAATAAAAAGAGTTCAATTTTCAAAAAAGTTTGCTGTAATTTGCAGACACCGACTAAAATCTTTATAAAAAATTGCTAAAAATCTTGATAAAATTTTTAAATAATTGTTGCACTTTACATTTTTTTGTGCTAGAATGTGATAGTTGTTTAAAAGTCAGTACGGAATATTGTGCAACTAATTTGTATTTGCAATACCTATACAATTGCAAATGCTTCCTATAACTTAACCATGCATACGACCGTGAAATTGGCGCGACGCGTTAAACGAGCCTTTTGGTAAACGGCGAGTAGCCAAAGCGTAAGCAAATCTTCGATTGGCGCCGGTGGACCCCTTAGGGGCTGCCACAACGGCTACCATAACAACAATCGGCATTTGCAATACCTAAACAATTGCAAATGCTTCCTATAACTTAATATGCGGATGTGGTGAAATTGGCAGACACGCAAGACTTAGGATCTTGTGGAGCGATCCGTGGGGGTTCAAGTCCCTTCATCCGCACCAAAAAGAAACTAAATTGAACCAACAATTAAGATACGAAGAGAGAAGTTAAGCCAAAACACTTCTCTCTTTTGTTTTGAAAAATTAGAAAATTGTGTTATAAT